>NZ_DAIUCO010000013.1:0-39050 GCF_036846085.1 Noviherbaspirillum sp.
AAATCACCGGCAGCAGTTCCTCGGTGTTGGAGAACATCTTCTTCTCGATCACCGTGCGCAGTTTTTCATAGCTGGTCCAGGTTGGATTTTTTCCGTTGTTCTGGGCCCGTGCGCGCAGCACGAAGTTGACGATCTCGTTGCGGAAGTCTTTCGGATTCGAAATGCCGGCAGGCTTTTCGATCTTCTCGAGCTCGCTGTTGAGCGAATCGCGGTCGAAGCTTTCACCGGTATCCGGGTCGCGGAATTCCTGGTCCTGGATCCAGTAATCGGCGAACGTCACGTAACGGTCGAAGATGTTCTGGCCATACTCGGAATAGCTTTCGAGGTAAGCCGTCTGGATTTCCTTGCCGATGAACTCGACGTAACGCTGCGCCAGATACTCCTTGATGTAGGACAGGTACTTTTGTTCCAGCTCCGCCGGGAATTGCTCGCGCTCGATCTGCTGTTCCAGCACGTACAGCAGGTGCACCGGATTGGCTGCGACTTCGGTGGTATCGAAGTTGAAGACCTTGGACAGGATCTTGTACGCGAAACGGGTCGACAGACCGCTCATGCCTTCGTCCACGCCGGCATAGTCGGTGTATTCCTGGCGCGACTTCGCCTTCGGATCGGTGTCCTTCAGGTTCTCGCCGTCATAGACCTGCATCTTGCTGAAGATGCTGGAGTTTTCCGGATCCTTGATGCGTGACAGCACGGCGAACTGCGCCATCATCTTCAGGGTGCCGGGCGCGCACGGCGCTTTCGACAGCGACGAGCTGCGGACCAGCTTGTCATAGATCTTGATCTCGTCCGATACGCGCAGGCAGTACGGCACCTTCACGATGTAGATACGGTCGAGGAACGCTTCGTTGTTCTTGTTGTTGCGGAATGCCTTCCACTCCGACTCGTTCGAGTGCGCCAGTACCACGCCATCGAACGGGATCGCGCCGAAACCTTCGGTACCCTTGTAGTTGCCTTCCTGGGTTGCCGTCAGCAGCGGATGCAGGACCTTGATCGGCGCCTTGAACATCTCGACGAATTCCATCAGGCCCTGGTTCGACAGGCACAGGCCGCCGGAGTAGCTGTACGCGTCCGGATCGTCCTGCGAATAGTCTTCCAGCTTGCGGATGTCGACCTTGCCGACCAGGGAGGAAATGTCCTGGTTGTTTTCGTCGCCCGGCTCGGTCTTGGAGATCGCCACCTGTTTCAGCACCGACGGATAACGCCTGACCACGCGGAACTGGTTGATGTCGCCGTTGAACTCGTGCAGTCGCTTGACTGCCCATGGGCTGGGGATGGTCTTCAGATAGCGGCGGGGAATGCCGTAATCTTCTTCGAGGATGGCGCCGTCTTCGATCTCATTGAAGAGTCCGAGCGGCGACTCGTTGACGGGCGATCCCTTGATGCAATAGAACGGGACTTTTTCCATCAGCTCCTTGAGCTTCTCGGCGATCGACGATTTGCCGCCGCCTACGGGACCAAGCAGATACAGCACCTGCTTGCGCTCTTCAAGGCCTTGAGCTGCGTGACGGAAATAGGATACGACCTGCTCGATGACTTCCTCGGTGCCGTAGAACTCACGGAACGCGGGATATATTTTTATTACCTTGTTTGCGAAGATCCGGGACAGACGCGGATCATGGCGTGTATCGACCAATTCAGGTTCACCAATCGCTTCGAGCATGCGCTCAGCGGCACTGGCATAGGCGAGTCGATCGCTCTTGCACAACTCCAGATATTCTTGCAGGGAGTATTCCTCTTCCCGCGTCCGCTCATAACGTGCTGCGTAGTTGTCAAAGATTTTCATGGGTGGGTCCTTTGTAATCTACCGGTCGTTGAGTGTGTCGGATGGGTGTCGGATTCAGATGTGTATTTCCACTCCGCAATTTAATAATACGCGCACTTTTCCAGAGCCGATAGGAAATTTTTCTCAAAAAAAGCAGATTTTTTGTAAGAGCGAAAAATTGAAAATCAGGCTTGGCAAATGCTCTTTTCAAAGCAGCATTTCTCTCGTGTTTTTTTGCAGAACGAGATGGATTGCGCAAAACTTTTTTGCGTGTAAGTTGTCACGCGGCGGGTAACAAATCTGATTTTGATAACGAACCATTGGCGCAAATGCGACACTCATTTGAATGTGCGGTGGCGAATGACTTTCGTTTATTCGTTATACCTGTTGCGATGCCTTGAACAATCGGCAGAGGTGTGAGGTAAAACCAGTCCACTTCATGTATTTGCATATCGACCATGCATCGATGTTGATGGCGAGGTCGCCGATGCAGGCGATGGACCTGCATCAATTCATTTTCCAAACAATCCTTTCAACCCTTCCTTCAGCCTGTCCTCCATCCGGCCCCTTGGTCCTTCGAGCGCCTTCTGCGCTTTCGACCGAAGCTCTTCTTTTTTCTCGTCGAGTTTTTGCCGGGCCAGTTCGGATGCCATGCCGGCAACATCGACGCGCCAGCCGATCGCATCGAAAGGACCGGACAGCCGCACCGGGATGGTCAGGCCCTTGAGCGCCTGCAGTTCCGGGCCGCCCTGTCCCTCCAGCGTCGATACGACCGTGGTCTTCGCAAGGTAGTCGACGCGCCCTTCACCCAGGTTAATGTCCCCTGCGCCGCCGACGCGGATCAGTGGCGATTTGATACCGAGGTCATCGTTGCGGGCAATGCCGCCTGCGATCCGGAAGGTCCCGGACAGTTCACTGAAGTCGGTCTTGTCGCCCGCCGCCGCGGTGCCTGCCTGCGGTGGCGCATCGCCCCGCAGTTCGCCGATCTTCGCCTTTGCATTGCGTACCGCCTGTGCAATATTTACGCCGCGTACACTGCCGTCGCGCAGTTCGAGGGCGGCGCTGCCGTGGAGGCTCTTTTTGATCTGTCCGAATGCGGTGCCGGTGCCGCTGACATCAAGGCGCACGTTCCCCCTGCCTTCGATGCGGCCGCTGCCGAGCGCATCCCTCAGCAGCGGCCCGACGTCAATGCCGGAGAGGTTCTGCCTGACAGATATCCGGGCCGGATTGCCGGCCGTGACGGATAACGCACCCGCCGCATTGCCTCCATAGAGACTGGCCGCAAATGGATCAATGTCGGCTTTTCCGTTACGTGCCTTCAGCCCCATGCGTACATTGGAAGCCCGGATGCCGGACACCTTCAGCGAACCGATGCGCAGGCTCCCATCGGCCTGCAGCGTGCGAAGGACCGACAGATCAACCGGCTCGTCAACAGCCGGCTTGGGGGACGACGCGCCTTTGGCCGGACCGGACTTTGGCGCCGGCTTGCGCTTGTAGCGATCAAGATCGAGCCGGTCGATGCCGATATCAAAGGTATAGGCCGGCGGCGCGATCCGGTTCACTCCGAGCCGGGCGTCGTAAGTGCTGTCGTCCAGGCTGCCCTTGAGCGCCGCCGTCATTGCTTTTTTATCGAGGTCAATGCGTGCGTTGCCGGCGGTTTTGAAGGCGAGCGTGCCGCCGGCGGGATTGGGCAAGGTGAAGCCGCCCTCGATGCCTGGCAATTCGATATGCATCGTGTCGAGGTTGGCGGAGAAAGGCGTGTTCAATGCACCGTTGATTGCCGCGCCGTCCTTGCTGCCGGCAAGGGTCAGTGACATCCGCGGCGAGCTCAGCAGCAGCTTGTCGATGCTGCCGCTCAATGAACCGGCCAGCGTTGCTTTCGCGTCGAGGGCGGCATCCTTCACCGCCGCCTCGAGGGTGATTGCCGGCAACCGGAAGGATTGCGGCGATCCGTCGAAGGAAGGCGCGGCGAAGGTGGCGTTGATGGTCCGCGCGCCTTGCACCAGCCGAAGATCGCCATTGATTTTTCCGCCATTCACCTTTGCATCGGTGACGGCAAATTCCGGTATGGCGAATTTCACATCGATTGCCTTGCCTTCCTGCTTGCCGTTCGCGGTGATCCGGATGCCGTTGAGCGTGAATCGTTTTGTGGAGGGAGACAGGTCGGCGTCGCCGGCGGCGGTGGCAACGAGGTCGGTGATGCCCGCCACCCGTCCCTTGATCCTGGCGTCGAGATCCTTGATCTGGTAGCGCCCTTGCCCGAGGTGGAATGCAAAGCCGCTGTCGATCGCGAGCTGCGCATCGACATCCGGCTTGTCGGCCTTGATCTCAGTTGTCAGTTGCAGGCTGCCCGGGACGCCGTCGGCGATCCTGCCGGTCCTGATATCCAGGTTGGCCAACTCGATCCGGCGGTCCTGCTGGCGGTCGTCGATGCGGATCTGCGCATCGATGACCTGCACGCTATCGATATCGAAACCGACCTTGCTGCCGGGAGCGGGATTCGGCGGCGCATTCCTGGCTGGCGGTGTATTTCTGCCGAGCAGGTCATCGAAGTTGGTGGAACCGTCCTTGCCGCGCCGGATGTCGGCGCGCAAGCCGTCGATCCGTATATGGTCGACCACGAATTGTTTTGAGAGCAATGGCAGAAGCGCCAGCGACAGTCTTGCACGATCGACAGCGGCAAACCGTGCCGTGCCGCCGCGTTCGGAAATCGCGGCCTGGCCGAGATCAGCGGCGATGCGGGGAAAGAACCGGAGCTGGATGTCGCCAGGAATGGTCAGGGTGCGCTGATATTTATCCTGAACCAGTTGCACCAGTTGCGGCTTGTAGTCATTCGGATCGAAGGTCGCCGCGAGGATGGCGGCAGCAGCCAGCACCACGGCGAGCAATGCGCCGATTCCGATGGCAACGCGTCTGGCGAGTTTTGGCATGTCTTCCCTTCCGGCAGGCGTTGGCGTCGCTGCCGTCAAGCAGGGTCAGCCGCCGCGCCGGTGTGCTTTCAGTGCGAACCGTGCCGGATCGAGCGCCTGCACGAGGTCGCGTTCCGCCGGCAGCGGCTCGCCGTTCAATTGTGCAGCCAGCAGTTCGGCACAGAACGGCGCCCATACGAGTCCGCGCGAACCGTATCCCAGCAAGCCGTACAGGCCCGGCAGGCGCGGCACATCGCGCAGGCGGCTGCCGCCAATGCCGGCCTGCTGATCCGGCAAGGGGCCGACCAGCGGCAGCCGGTCCGGCGATGCGCACCGGAATCCCACCCTGCCGGCAAGCGCCGCATCCGCCACTGCCCGGCCGGCGTTCGGCAGGAGCTGCGACAGCCGCGCGAGGTTCTGCGCATGGCTGTCCAGGCGCAGATGGTGGTCGTCATCGAAATCGTACGATGCGCCCACGCTGCAGATGCCGTCGACGGCGCGGGTCAGGTAGCCTTCTCCCGATACCACGACCGGCAGTTCCGGCAGGGACCGGGCCGGCAGGTGCGTCACCTGGCCGCGGATTGCCGTCAGGGGCAGTTTGTCTGTCTGAGGGAAGGAAGTTGCATAAGTTCCATTGGCAAGAATCACGACCGGCGCTTCGGCGATGGTCGTTCCGCCTGCATCGGTCACCCGCCAATGCTGATCCGCGTGGATGAGCATGGTGGCGCTGGATGCGAAGCGGCGCTGGATGCGTTCGCCGCCGGCCGCCAGCATTGCATCGCAGAAGCTCGACGGACGAACCCAGCCGCCTTCCGGAAACAGCCAGCCGCCATGCGACGGCTCCCCGGCGAGGAGTGCCGAGACGGCCGTGCCGTCCAGCCAGCGCACATAGTTCGCCGGATATTGGTGCGACATCGCCGTCCGGCATTGGTCCTGCGCATCCTCATCGCCGGCGGCGACCTGCAGCACGCCGCATGCCTCGCCGTCGAATGCGGTGCCGATGCCGCCGAGATGGCGCCAGTAGCGCAAGGCGAACAGATAGGCCGCCCGTGCCAGCCGCGCGGCGGGATTGTCGTCCCTGGCGAGAAGCGGTTTGACGATGCCGGCCAGGTTGCCGGAAGCCTCCTGGCCCGGCCGGTCATGCCGTTCGATCAGTGTGACCTGCCAGCCGCGCGCCGCAAGTCTCTCGCAGGCGGCGCTGCCGGCAAGGCCGGCACCGATGACGATCGCTTTCCGTTGGGGTGCGGGCAGGCCGGCCGGGGACACTTGCCAGCGGGGTGCGAATTGGGCGACGAGGCCCCGTTGACCGTCAGGCAGAGGAAACGGCGCGCAACGGAAGCCGGCCTGCGCCAGTGCCGCCCGTGCCGGATCGGGCAGATCGTCGGTGCCGGCCAGGACCGCGTCCGTCGCCGCCAGGCGGCCAAGCCGTGACAGGGACGATGCCTGGCCGGATCGATCGGTATCGGCCGGTGCGGGATGCAGGTAGAACGCATCCGCCCGCGCTTCGACCTTCGCCATCCAGGAAGCGTCATCCGACAATATCAGGGTCAGCATGACGCGCCCGTCGGCCAGCAACAGCCGGTGAAAGCCGGGCATCGGCGGCGGCCAGGCGGCGCGCAGCTGCGCCGACAGCACGGCAAGTTCCGGCCAGCCGGCATGGACCCGGGCCAGATCGGACAGGCTGAACGGATGCGGCTCGACCGCCAGGTAATGCAGCAGCCGCGGCGCCGCCGCATCGTCCTGCCACGCCTTCCAGGTCGACAGAAAATTGGCGCCGGCGCCGAACCCGGTGTCGAGCACGACAAACGACTCTCGTCCCTTCCATCGCTGCGTTGCGCTCGTCCCGGCCAGGTAAAGATCGCGTGCGCGCGTCAATGCGCCGTCCATATGGGCAGTGTCGTTCGTCAGCGAGGCGGGAAGCAGTGGCGTGGGGATCATCGGACAGGTGTGTAGCGGGCCAGGTGAAAAGCAAACCGGCGCACGAAGAAGCAAGCAATCGACATTGACTTGCACGATAATAGCGGCTTTCCATCATGACGCGTCGCCGCCAGCCCGCAGGCCGACATGCTCCCAGCCAAGCCGTTTTCACTGACCACACATGAACAGTTCCGACAGCACCGCAAAGCCCCCATACATTATCAAAGACTCGAAGATCCACGGCAAAGGCGCCTTCGCCACCCGCAAGATCCCGGAAGGTACGCTGATCGTCGAATATGAAGGCGAACGCATCAGCTGGCAAAAAGCGGAAAAGCGGCACGCTGAGAAAGAAGGGAATTCTTCACACACCTTTTTCTTCAGCCTGGAAAGCGGACGCATCATCGACGGCGGCAGCGGCGGCAACGATGCGCGCTGGATCAACCATTCCTGCGAGCCCAACTGCGAGGCGCGCGAGGAAAAGAAGCGCATCTTCATTTACGCGCTGCGCGACATCAAGCGCGGCGAGGAACTTAACTACGACTACGGGCTGCAGCTTGAAGAACGCCACACCGCGAAGCTGAAGCGGACCTATGCCTGCCTTTGCGGCGCGAAGGACTGCCGCGGCACGATGCTGGCATCCAAACGCTGAGGGGCGCCGCCCCTTCCGGGGCGATCGTATGCCGTCGTGCCAGCTCCCGGCGCTTACATCACGCCGAACTGCCAGCCGAAAAAGACCGCCAGCCCGACCACGATGGTCAGCAACTGGCGCCCGGTAGCGGCGCACACGGCCACTGCGGCAATCGACGCCACCAGTTGCGGATTGCGCCAGTGAAGTTCGATGTCCCCGCCTTGCGGCGCGAGAATCATCGGCACGATGATTGCGGTCAGTACAGTCACCGGGACGAATCCCAATGCTTCCTTCAGCCACGGCGGAAACACGATCCGGTCGCCCAGCATGAAGATGGCGGCCTTGATGAAGACGGTTACCAGCGCCATGCCGGCAATCATGATGGTGTGGCTCATGCGCGGCCCCGTTCCTGGACGCCGCCCCGCTGACGCCAGCGCGTCAGCGCAATCCCGATCGCCACGCCGGCCAGAACCGCCGACAGCAGCCCAAGCTTGTAGGGCAAGTCCCGAAGCAGGAAAGCAAATGCGCCGGCAGCCAGCGCGGCGCCGGCGTGCGGAAGCCGCGACAGTTGAGGCACCACGATGGCGATGAAGGTAGCCACCATCGCAAAGTCGAGGCCGAGCGATTGCAGACCCGGAAACGCCGTGCCGAACAGCAAACCCGCCAGGGTCCAGATCTGCCAGTTTGCATACATCGACAGGCCGGAGCCGAGGAAATACCAATGCCCGAGCGGCGCTCCCGGATGCTGCCGGTAGTAGCCGTTCATCACCGCGAAGGTTTCATCGGTCAGCAGGAAGCCGAGGGTAAAGCGCCAGCGGCCCGGCAGGTGGGCAACCTGCGGCAGCAGCGTGGCGGCGTAGAGCATGTGGCGCAGGTTGACGATCAGCGTGGTCAGCCAGATCACCAGCATGCCCGCGTGGCCGGCGACCAGTCCGACCGCGATGAACTGGCTGGAACCGGCGTACACGCTCATCGACATTAATTGTCCCTGCCAGGCGGCAAGCGGACCGGACGCCACCAGTGTGCCGAAGATCATGCCGAACGGCGCGGCGCCGACCAGCATCGGCAGGGTGTCGCGGGCGCCGGCGGCGGCGCTCGACCAGCGGGTGGAGTGAGGCATGGCGAATCCTTTCAAAGCGGCATGGTAATGGCCGCTCCGGCAGGAAGCTTGTATATTCTTGCGGCGCTTGCGCAGGCCGGCAGGCGAGCGGTCAGGCGGATTGCCAGTGCCCGGGACTGGCGCCATAGGCGCGCTTGAAATGGCGGGTGAAGTGACTCTGGTCGGCAAAACCGGTCGCTGCGGCGACTTCGGCCACCGGCGCGCCCCGCCGCAGCATGGCGAGCGCCCGGTTCAGGCGGAGCTGGTTGCGCCATGCGTGCGGCGGCATGCCGACGGCGGCGGAGAACAGCCGTGCCGCATGGAAGGGCGACAAGCCGACCGTGGATGCCAGTTCCGTCAGGGTGAATGCCTGCGCCAGGTCTTCCGCCATCCTCGCCTGCATCCTGGCAACGCGGACGCCGTCACCCAGCAACCGCTGCGGCTGCGGCCGTTCGCGCGCATGCCGGGATAGCAGCAGGGCGAAGGCGGTGGTCAGCGCAGTATCGGCGTCCAGCAAGTCCGCGCCCTCCTCCAGCATGCGGTGCGCCGCCGCCAGCATGTCTGCGGTTTCCGGGTCGATGATCGCATCGTCGGGCAGCCACGGCACATCGACCCTGCGGCCTGCAATGTCGCTGGCCAGTCCGCGCATCCATTCGACCGACGGGTAAAAGGCGCGGTAGGCCCAGCCATGTTCGCTGGCCCGTTCACCGGTATGGATTTCACCGGGATTGATGGCGGCGATGCTGCCGACCGCGGCAAGCCGCTTGCCGCCCCGGTAGCGATAGGTCTGCGCGCCGGCGCGGATCACGGGGATGGAGTAGCTGTCATGCCAGTGCGGCGCGAACTCCTGCCCGTAATATTCGGCGGTCAGCAGCTCGGCGTCCGGCAGCAGCGGGCTGCGCCAGTACACCGCGGTATCCCTGAAAACGCGTTCCATCTAATAGAGGGTCGCTTTTAACCGGGCGGGCAATTCCCTGTCGTATTGCTCCCGGTTGATGGCCGATGCAGTGAGACTATCAAGGATCTGACCCGGGGTCGGCAGCTGCGAACGGTCGGCATGGCGTTCCGGGTTCCACAGGTCCGCCCTCACCACCGCGCGCGAACACTGGAAAAACACGGTGTCGACCGTGATCAGCAGCACCACCTTCGGCGCCTTGCCGTCGACCTCATGCTGTTTCAGCAAGGCCGGATCGGCGCTGATGGTCGCACGTCCGTTGACCCGGAGGGTTTCGCCGATGCCCGGTATGAGGAAGAGCAATGCCACCCGGGGATCGTCAAGCAGGTTGCGCAGGCTGTCGATGCGGTTGTTGCCGCGCCGTTCCGGAAGCAGCAGGGTCTTGTCGTCCAGCACGCGGATGAACCCTGGTCCGTCGCCGCGCGGCGAACAGTCCAGTCCATCCGGCCCGGCCGTGGCCAGCGCGACAAAGGGCGAGGCTTCGATCAAGGCGCGGTAATTAGCGTCGATGCGGTCGATTTCCTTCGCGATCGATGCCGCGCCCGGGGTGCCGAACAGCGCCTCCAGCGAGGCCCCATCGGTGATATCGAATGTCGGATCGGAATGACACATGGTGCCCCCTCGGAATATGTCATGGCAGGATGGGCTGCATGCCGCTTGTGCCGGAATACCGCCCCCTGCTATCGTAACCCGTCCGCCCCGTTCCTGGATTTTCATGCCCCGCATCCATATACATATCCCGCTGCAGACGCTGGAATTGATCGCTGATTCCGGCGCCCTGCTGCGGCGCTACCCCGTTTCCACCGCGCTCAATGGACCCGGCGAGCAGCGCGGCAGCAATTGCACGCCACGCGGCAGTCACCTCATCCGCGCGAAAATCGGCGCCGGCATGCCTTATGGCACGGTGTTCGTCGGACGCCGCCCGACCGGCGAAATCCATGGCGCCGAACTGGCGGCACGGCACCCGGAACGCGACTGGATCCTCTCGCGCATCCTCTGGCTGTCCGGTCGCCAACCCGGATTCAACCGGCTGGGTCCGGTCGATACGATGCGGCGCTATATCTATATCCACGGCTGCCCGGACGACGCCGCCATGGGCATTCCCCAGTCGCACGGATGCGTACGGATGCGCAATGCCGATATCATCGAGCTTTTCGACCTGGTCGAGGCGGGCACGCCGGTCGAAATTTGCACTTGAATGCCGGAAAGCCCTGTTACCGCTTGCGTTAAGTCGCCTTTCCTTACCATAATGCCGGGCAATATTGTCATGCCGAAATAAAGCGATCAATACAACAAGAAGCGGCATTTATTCACGGGAGGCCGGAGACGTTATGGTGAAATTCCATTTTTCGATTCTGACGCGCAGCGGGCAAAAGATCGACAGTCTTGCGATCATGGGCCGGGACAGGGACGAGGCGGAACGCAAGCTGCGCCAGATGTACCGGGACTGCGAAGTGCTGCGTTGCGGACTTCAACCCGCCGTTGAAAAGCGCATCCGGGCCGCACCGGCGGACGCCGTCCTCAGCCTGGTATCGAAATAAGCGCCCCCGGTTTAGGCGAATACCCGCCGCGCCGCATCCACCAGCGTCCCGGACAACCGTTCGAGGCGCGGCGACTGCACTTTCCAGCTATGCCAATACAACGCGACATCGACTGACCGGCTGGGCGCCAGGTCGACGAGCGCCCCGCTCGCCATCAGCGTCCTTGCCTGCACCTCGGGCAGCATGCCCCAGCCCAGACCCAGCACGATGGCCTGAAGATACGGTTCCGACGCCGGCAGGTAATGGCAGGGATAAGCGTCCGGCGGCAAGCCGAAATGCCGCAACACGAAATCCGATTGCAGCTTGTCCTTGCGGTTGAACACCATGACCGGCGCGCGGCGAACCGCCTCCCGACGCATGCCGCGACCGAACCATCGCTCCCGAAAATCGGGCGATGCCATGCAGCGGTAACGCATGTTCCCCAAGGGGGCCGCCACGCATCCGCGCATCGCATGCGCCTCGGTGGAAATGCAGCCGAGCGCCAGTCCGGCTTCCAGCAATGCATGGGTATGGTCCTGGTCGTCCACCGTCACATCGAGCAATACCTGTTCGCGAATCAGGAACCCGGCCAGCGCCGGCAGGAACCAGCTGCCGAGGCTGTCTGCATTGACCGCGACGGCGACGGTGAGCGGCGCGCCGAAGTCGCTGGACAATTCCGCCTGCAAATCCTCCTCCAGCAGGCGGACCCGCCGCAGGTATTGCAGCAGCCGCTGCCCCTTCGGCGTCGACCTGCACGGCCTGCCCCGCACCACGAGCGGCGTGCCGAGCGACTCTTCCAGTGCGCGCACGCGTTGCGACACCGCCGACGGCGTCAGGTGCAGGCGAAGCGCCGCCTGCTCGAAACTGCCGCTGTCGAGTACCGCCAGCACCGCTTCGCATTGCCTGCTGTCGAGTTGCATTGCCTGTCTCCTAGATGAAGCAAAATTCAGCTTTGCTTAAATATATCAATTTTGCTTCATTTCACCGTGCATCGGACCAGAATGCTGTTTTCCATTGAAAGGCCGTTCGATGTTCCTGACTTATTACCTCAAGGGCCTCGGTCTCGGCGCCGGCCTGATCGTCGCCATCGGTTCGCAGAATGCCCACGTGTTGCGGATGGGTTTGCTGCGGCGGCATGTCGGACTGACGGTACTGACCTGCATCATCTGCGAAACCCTGCTGATCGCGTCGGGCGTCGCCGGCATGGGCGCCCTGATCAGCGACAGTCCGTTCATGCTCGCCGTTGCGCGCTGGGGCGGCGCGGCGTTTCTGACGTGGTACGGGCTGCGCGCATGGCGCTCGGCATTGTCGGCCGGTACGCTGGCCGGCAATACGCAGGCCGCCGGCGCGACTGCCGGGCAGGCGCTGGCGGCAGTCTTGGCCGTTACCCTGCTGAATCCGCATGTGTACCTCGATGCCGTGATCCTGCTGGGCGCGGTGGGCGGCCAGCAACCGGGCGACGGCAAGGCATGGTTCGCGCTGGGGGCGATGAGTGCGGCGGCGGTCTGGTTCACGACGCTCGGCTACGGTGCGCGGCTGCTGTCGCCATGGTTTGCCCGGCCGGTGACGTGGCGGGTGCTGGATGGGGTGATCGGGGTAGTGATGATTGCTTTGGCGGTGGTGCTGGCGAGGTCCGGGTGATGAGGAAGTCTGAAGACGTGGTTCGACAGGATCTAGGATCGTCGTTGAATTGCCTGCCAGATCTGCTGCGCCAGAAGCCTTCGTGCAGGGTCCCGTCCCCCTTGCAGGGGGAGGGCTAGGGAGGGAGTAGTGAGGTTGATCTACGGCATGCAGCAGTTCGACCTCACTACCCCTGTGCAAGCCACCCCATCCCAACCAAAAGGCTTGCGCTTGCGCGCAATCGGTTCCGAAGCGGCTTTCGATGCAACCGCCTAACCCCGCCCCTTGAAATGCAGCACCACATCCCCCATCGAACGCGCATCCGGCACCATCTTCGCCATGCCCCAGCCGGCGCCGGCCACCAGCACGGCCGTCACGGCAAACGGAACAATCGTGCGGCGCACCGCCGTTTCCAGCCAGTGACGTGTTTCCAGTCCACGCAGCCGCTTGTACAGGCTGGCGGCGAGCACGCCGTCCACCAGCAGTTCGGCAAACAGCAACGGTGCGCCGGCCACGATCCAAATTGATGAAAACAGCAGCAGTCCGAGCACGATGATGACGCCCAGCGGGATCGCCAGTTCCTCGGCCTCGGCCGCCACGCCGAATGCATCGCCGACAGTACCGCCGTCGAACCGCAACGGCGATGCGTCACCCGCCGCCTCGAAATGACCGCTCGCGCCGCCGCCGTCGAAGGTGCCGCCCTTGCCGGCAAACGACGGCGATGCGGTGCCGCCGACGTCCGGCACCAATCCCGAAATATCCGGCACGTCGGCATAATCTTCCGCCCTGCTTCGCAGCCATAGCCACAACAGCCCGAGGAAGGCGAGATATGCAATGCCGAAGGCAGTCAGGTAACGCAGCCACATTTCCTCCAGCCCCGCCTGCAGCATGCCGTAGGACGCAACGAATCCGACTGCGCCGGTCAGCATGACCAGCAGGCACATCTGCAGTCGCGGAAAGCCGTCGCGCTCCAGCCGGTGCCGGGCGCGGCTGATTTCCAGGTCGCGGCGCAGCGGCTTGCGCATTCAGGCTTCCCTGCCGGTGGTGCGCAGTGCGTCGTTCAGCGCCGCAAGCAGTTCGCCGACGCCGTAGGGCTTGGCCAGCACGCGGACATCCGGCAGATCCACCCGCCGGTCGGAGTAGCCGGTGGCAAGCACCACCCTGATATGCGGCCAGCGCGATTGCACGATACGGGCGAGATCGATCCCGCCGACGGCACCCGGCATGATGATGTCGGAGAACACCAGGTCGAACCGCGCTCCGGCATCGAGAAACGCCAGCGCTTCCTCGCCGTTGCGTACGGCGACGACGCTGAAGCCCGCCCCTTCCAGCGCCGGCAGCACCACATCCATGACCATTGGATCATCCTCGACGAACAGCACCTTGCCGCTGGACGCTTCGGCGGGCGCCGTGCCGTCATCGGCTCTCGGCCGGGCGACCGCTTGCGTTGCCCGGGGCAGGTAAATGACCACCGTCGTGCCCCGTCCCGGTTCGCCGTGCAGCACCAGCGTCCCGCCGGCCTGCCTTGCAAATCCGTACGCCTGCGGCAATCCCATGCCTGAACCCTTGCCGACCGCCTTGGTGGTGAAAAACGGGTCGACCGCATGGGCCAGCACATCCTGGCCCATGCCCACGCCGGAATCCTTCAGTGAAAGCCGCACGTAGTCGCCCGGCGGCAGTTCGCCGCCGGCGAGGATGTCATTGCGTGCTTCCAGCAGCAGCGTACCGCCGCCGGGCATGGCGTCGCGGGCGTTGATCGCGAGGTTCAGCAGCGCCAGTTCGAATTGCAGCGGATCGAGCGTGACCGGCCAGATGTTTTCCGCCACGTCGATGCGGAGATCGATGTCGCCGCGCAGGCCACCCTTGAGCATCGGCTCCATGGCGCCGATCTGCTGCGACAGGTCGACGGTTTCCAGGCGGGCATCCTGCACCCTGCCGAATACCATGAGCTGGCGGGTGAGCTCGGCCGCGCGTTCGACGGCGCGCTGGCAGGCCTGCAACGTCGATGTGACACGCGCATCGCTGGAGGACAGCAGCACGACTTGCAGGCCGGTGCTGAGGGTTTGCAGGACATTGTTGAAGTCATGGGCAATACCGCCGGTCAGCCGTCCGAGTGCCTCCAGCTTCTGCGCCTGCAGCAAGGCACGCTGCGAGCGCTCCGCCACCGCGACCGCTTCGGCGACGCGCTGTTCGAGTTCCCGTTTGGCATTGTCGATTTCCGCGCCCGCCTGCACCATCGCCGCATTCACCGCGTCCATTTCGACGATGCCGGATGTCGCGGGCGCGACCGGCTCACCCCTCCCCAGCCGTTCAGCCGCCCGCCGCAGCCCTTCCATCGGGCTGGCGATGGCGCGGCCGACCGCAAGGGCGCCGAGCACCGCCAACCCGAGCAGCAGCAGGGCGAGCGCCCCGACGGCGGCCGTCGCATTGACCACGGTACGCTGAATCGACGCTTTCGGCACGGCGACGACGAAGGTCCATTCCGAACTGGGGGCGCGGCTGAAGTAGCCGATGGAGGGTGCGCCGTGCAGCGACACGCCTTCATAGAAACCGCTGTTGTCCGCCAGCTTCCTGACAAAGTCGTCCTGTACCCGCTTGCCGACGTAGATGCCAGGTTCCTTGCTGCGCGCCACCACCACGCCGTTGCGGTCGAGAATGGATCCGTGCCAGTCGGCAGGCATGTTCTGTCCTTCGAAGACCGATTGAAGCTGGCTGGCGAACGAGCCCATGGCGAGGTAGTAGACGATGCGGCCGTCGATGGTCACCGGCACCTGTACCGAGAAGCTGTGCCTTTTGCCGATGGGCGCGAGATACAGGTTCGACATGATGGTGGCGTCCGGACCGTAACGGCTGCGCAGCTCGGCATGCGAAAGGGATTTCGGCAGCCCGGTTGCGTCCGGCGAAAGGCGGGTATTAAGCAGCTGCTGGCCGTCCGTATCGGACAGCACGATCACATTTTCCTGCCCGCTTGCCACCGCTTTCGCCTGCGCATAGAAGGTCTTGATATCACGGCTTTGCAAGGCAGGCGATAGCGCGAGTACCTGCAGGATGGCTTCGCGTTTGGCGAACTCCTTGTCGAGCAGCAGCGCCCACGCGCGCGTGGTCTCGCGCATGTTTTCATGCTGCGACTCGATCGCTTCCTTGTAGACGTAGCCGATGCCCAGGGCTGCGGCGATGAACGACGGAATCAACACGGCGAGGACAAGCAGCAGCAGGCGGGAACGGATGTGCATCGTCGGGGTTTTCCTTGGGGAGCGGTTAGTCTACACGCGCGGCGGGAAGGCAGTCCGTCGCCTCATGGCTGCGGAATTTCGGTCCAGCACATGCGCGCGATATCCAACTCGAACACGCGGGTATTGTCGACCTGCGTCTCCACATCGCTTTTCCGGTCGAGTACGATGCCGCCGGAGACGCGTATGCGATTGTCCGCGGTTTTGCGTGCAACATGCCGGTAGATCCATCCCGGCCTGTCTCCGGCCACATGCATTTCCCTGATGTGGAAATCGGTGGTGTCGAGCCGATACACCGGTGTCGATCCGTAGCGCCGACGGCCGTAATACCCCAGCGAGCCAATCAGGTAAATGCAATTCCCGACTAGGGTGGCGCTATGAAAATCAGTGGGCGGGAAATCCGCTTCCGGATAGCCGTAGATCGCAATTTCCCCGTCCGGCCGATGCACGAACACGTCGTTGTAGATGCAGAAGTCGGGGTCGTAGCTGTCTTCGTGTTCGCCGCCGACCTGGACGATGCGCCCGTCCGGCAGAAACGTCATCGACTGGCCGAAGCGCTTCGCGCACCAGACCGGCGATGCGGATCGGCCGGCGGTTTCCTCGTATTGCCGGGCCGCTTCGTACGCCGTGACGCCAGCCCGGATCATCGCGATGCGGAAAGGGGAATCCTGCCGTTCGGGATTGCGGCGGCCGAAGCGGCGTTCACGCCCCTCAAGAAATTCCGCGGCGGTGACGTCCAGCAAATCGGGATCCGGATCGGGCGGCAGGCCGAGCACCGCACGGGTGCCTTCGTTCGATAACTGAGACGGATCGGCACCCGCATTGAGCAGATGCCGGACCGCGTCGCGGGTGCAGGCATGGTTCAGGGCGGTCTGGCTGCCTTTCGACGCATCGGGCGCCGCGCCGGCGCGCAGGAGCAGATCGACGGCGGTGTCATTGCCGTTTTCGGCGGCGGTCATCAGGGGCGTCATGCCGAAATCATCGGTGTCTTCCAGCGGGCAGCCGAGATCGATCAACCATGAGAGCATGGCGGCGTGAAAGTTTTCAATGGCATAAGACAAGGCTGGCTTGCCGCAACGCCCCCGCGCCCCGGTATCCACGCCACGGTCATACAGCAGTTGCGCCTTGCCGATATCGCCGGTCTGGATGGCGACCAGCCATGCATTCCGCTCCCACCAGTCGCGGCCTTCCAGCGCCACTCCCTTGTTCAGCAGGCGCGCGACGTCATCGACCGTGCCACAGGTCGTCGCACGGATCAGCGGCGTCCAGGCAAGCTGGCTTTCATCCGCGCCGGCATCCAGCAGGACCTGTACCGCGTCGAACCTGCCGATGCGCGAGAGCACCCGGCATCCCGTCTCCTGGTAACGGGTGACGGCATTCAGGTCGACCTGGTGCGCAATCAATAGCTGCAGCAATTTGATGAGGCGCACGTCACGCAATACGTCGCGGCCATACACGGCGTCGATCAATGCGGTGTAGCCCTCCGCGCGGCAATACCGGAGATCGGCGCCCCGCTCCACCAGCAGGCGGACCTTCGCCGGATCGCCACCGCCCAGTGCGAGCGGCAACACACCGGCATTCGGCTGATATGCGCAGCGGCTCTGCGCTTGCATATCCGCGCCATGATCGAGAAGCATGCGTACCAGTTCGGCATCCGCAAGCGGACTGATCACCGCCTGCATCAGCGGCGTGTAGCCCTTGCGGTCGTAGGTGTCGATACCGCTATGCCCGCCCCGGCCCCGTCGATGGGCGGCCAGATACCGGCGTACGCCCGCAAGGTCGCCATCACGGACGAGGCGGTGCAGAACATCCTGCTTCATCGGCCTGCCGCCGCGTGCGCTGGGTGCCGGGCGCGGTTCATTACAGGAATTGCGCGATCGTGACGTGGCGGGGATGGGCCGCCACCCGTGCCAGCCAGGCGGAGATGGCCGGATAGCCGGAAAGAGCGAAACCGCCCTCGTCGGCGACATGGGTGTAGGCATACAGCGAAATGTCGGCGATCGTGTAACGGCTGCCGGCGAGGTAATCGGTCTGCGCGAGCTGGCGCTCCATCACGCGCAAGGCCTTATGCCCGCCTTCCTGCTTCGACAGATAGTCCTGGCGGCGGTCGTCCGGCAACCCGAGATACTTGGCGATGAACCGCGCCACCGCCACATACGGCTCATGGCTGTACTGCTCGAAGAATTGCCATTGCAGTACGCGGGCCCGCTGCAGGCGATCGGAAGGCAGGAAATCGGTGCCGTCCGCGAGATAGTTGAGTATGGCGTTGGATTCGGGAAGGTATTCGCCGTTGCCGAGGTCGAGCACCGGAATCTTGGCATTCGGGTTCATGGCGAGAAAGGGCGCGCTTTTGGTTTCGCTGCCGAGCACGCTCACCGGGATCCATTCATGCTCGATATCGAGCAGGGACATCAGTAGCTTGACCTTGTAGCAGTTCCCCGACTGGATATCGCCATAGACCTTGAACATGGAGTTTCCTTTTTCAGATTGTTGGATCGGCACGATCTTCCATGAAGTTTGCCGGAATGCATATATATGATAGCGCCGCACCGGCGCCGTCATGCTGTCGACGCGTTCCGCCATCCCGAAAAAAAGTCCGCGCACCTTTCGACGCGCGGACCAATCCCACCCGGAGGAGGGTTGAGGAATTCCAATGACCCGCAGATTGTCACCGTGTGTTCATCTCTCCTCAATACGCACTACTACGCACACAATGCAACGACCGTTCTATTCAGAGCGGAAGCATGCGAGCAGGCGATCGGATCACCCATGTGGACCGCATGGACTTTGGCAGCCGCCCTCACTACAATTGCCTGAATTCAACCTCAGCCGAAACATCATGCGCCTCCTTGCCCTGTCCGCCGCCACACTGTTGCTCATGCTTGCCGGCTGCGAAACCGTCGAATACCAGTACAGGGCACCGCCGACCGAGCAGGGGCGGATGTGCGTCGCGCAGTGTGCCGGCGTCAAGGAAATGTGTCACGGCAACGAAATGCAGCGTGCGGAGGCAGAACGGGCCACCTGCGAACGGAACAGCAGCCGCAATTACCGCGCATGCCTGTCAAGGGCGCGGAGCAAGGAAGAAACGCAGAACTGCGAGAAGCGGCGGGACTCGTGCTTCGTGAGCGAAAACACCTACCGCTGCGAAGCGGATTACCGTAGCTGCTTTGTCAATTGCGGCGGTGCGATCACCGAGATCAGGAAATAGACGGTCAGGAAATTGCCTGCGATACCTTGCCGAGGGCGGACACCGGATCTTCCTTCCACAGCCTGATGCGCCTCGGCCGCAGGAAGAAGCGCAAAGGCCGCCGGGTGCCGCCATCCGATGGCGGCCCATCGGCCCCGCCGGAGATCACGGCGAGGCGCCAGCGGTCCGCGGCATCGAAGAACCCAAATGACAGCATGTCCGGGCCGGGTTGCCCGATCTCCTGCATGAAGCCGAATGCGTCCGGCGTCGAAATCACATCGATTACCCTGAGGTCGTCACTGAGCAGCGTGAACCAGTACTGCACGCCATCGAAATAGTCGTAGCAGGTCACCAGCAGATAACCGCCTGTGCAGCGATATTGATACTGGAGCGTGTCGCCGCTCAGGAACACGCCGGTGGCCCGGCCATCGCATTGAAGCGCCAGACGCGCATTGTCACCGGCAACGCCGGTGGGAGAAGTCAGGGATGAAAAGCGCTTGGTCTCGTTCATTCGACGGGCAATGCGGACGATCGGTTGCACATGGTCAGGCGGTCACGGAGCAATACCCATGTCCTCCAGCCTGAGGATAATCTCGATTCGCCTCTGCCGCTTTATCTCTTGCCAATGAACGTTCTCGATTGCGCCGATCAGCGCATACAGTGCGTTCAGGCTGGTGCCGGGGATGTGTTGCCTGAGTTGCGCATATATTTCGAACGGATCGCCGGCCAGCAACTGTTCGGCACGGGTAATGCCGATGATTGACAGCATCTGTTCGGTTTTCGGACCGAGCCCTTTCAAATCACGAATCCGCATGGCGGCGGAGTCGCCCTTTGCTTCTTCCATAAATCGTCGCACCCTGATATCCGGCGCAGGAATGGTGCCGCGCCCCGCCGATACCTTACCGAAAAAAATATTGCCTGCCTAGAAGGAATGCAAGGCCGGCAACGGGACAGGCAAGCCGAAAGCCATCGGAAACCAGGGCCGGCCCTGCGCCGCGTGGATCAGGGTTTTGCGCCGATGCCCGTACCGGGAGAGCCTGACGTACCGGCGGTGCCGCCGGATGCGCCCGACGCACCGGCCGCACTGATGCCGTCCTGCGCACCGACCCCGCCGGTCGTGGTGTCCCGCGTGTCCACGTTTCGGTGCAGGACGGTGGTCTCCTCGCCTTCATGTCCCTTCAGGCGCTCGGCGGGGCTGTCGGGGTTCAGGCTGGTACTGCCGGGTGCATTCTTGTTGACCAAATCGGATGGCGTGACTTCGACCATATCGCTCGGATCGCCGGTCGACGATATTTCGATGCCGGGCGTCATCGTATCGGCCAGCAGGTCGGAACCGGCCATTCCCGATGCCGTCCCGGTGTCGGACGCCCGTACCTCTCCCGCTTCGTTCGCGCCGTCTCCGGATGTGCCGCCGCGGGACGAGAGATCGGGTTCCGCCGGATAGGACACCTTCTTCATGATCCGCTCGACATCCTGTTTCCCCGTGTCAGCGGACTTGGTCGCCACATCGCCCAGCGAAACGATGCCGATCAGCCTGTGGGCGTCATCATGCGACACCACGGGCACGCGGCGGATCTGGGTATCCGCCATCTGCCGCATCACTTCATCGAGCGGCTGGTCCTCGAAGCACCAGCGCACATCGGTGCTCATCACCTGGTCGACGACCGCTTCGTCCGGCGCCATGCCGGCCGACGTTGCACGCACCGTAATGTCACGGTCCGTCACCATGCCGACCAGGCGGTCGCCCTCGCATACGGGCAATGCGCCGACGTTCAGGTCGTCCATCATCTGGGCGGCGCGCTGCACGGTCTCCTGCGGGGAAATGAATTGGACATTGCGTGTCATGACTTCCGAAACCATCTGCATGTCGAGCTCCTTTGCGTTTGTAGGATTCCGGCCATGCAACATCGATATGGCCGGCCTGATGCATGTGCCTGTTGTCGATGCAGGGCATTCCGTGCCGCATCAACGGCGTACATGCATGAATTGATCAAATGATCGTCAGATGATGCCGGTCGCCGTTCGTTC
This sequence comes from Noviherbaspirillum sp., assembly GCF_036846085.1. Classification (NCBI taxonomy): domain Bacteria; kingdom Pseudomonadati; phylum Pseudomonadota; class Betaproteobacteria; order Burkholderiales; family Oxalobacteraceae; genus Noviherbaspirillum; species Noviherbaspirillum sp. The sequence goes on from NZ_DAIUCO010000013.1 coordinate 20,859, forward strand.
ACCGCTGGCCCGGCAATTGCGTCGAACATTCATCGTTGCAGTCCCTGAATACCGCCAATGGAAGAAGATGCTTTTTCGCCGGGCATCGCATGGTTTTCCTGTGGTCAAATCGGGAACGATGAGTGATGAAAGCGGCGCTTGTCCTTTACGCATACCATGTCGGTGCAACCCGGCATTCGTACCAGAACCAAACAGGAAGGATTGACGATGGACTACACCAAATTCGGCCGCACCGGCCTTGACGTGTCGCGCCTGTGCCTCGGCTGCATGAGCTACGGCGCCCCCGACCGCGGCGCACACCCCTGGACGCTGGACGAGGAACGCAGCCGTCCCTTCATCAAGAAAGCGCTCGACCTGGGCATCAATTTTTTCGACACCGCAAACATCTACTCCGACGGCACCAGCGAGGAGATCCTTGGGCGTGCATTGAAAGACTATGCCTCCCGCGACGAAGTCGTCATCGCCACCAAGGTGCATGGCCGCATGCGTCCCGGGCCCAACGGCCAGGGCCTGTCGCGCAAAGCCATCCTGTCCGAGATCGATGCCAGCTTGCGCAGGCTCGGCACCGATTATGTCGATCTCTACCAGATCCATCGATGGGACTACAAGACGCCGATCGAGGAGACGATGGAAGCGCTGCATGATGTGGTCAAGGCCGGGAAGGCGCGGTATGTGGGCGCGTCATCGATGTACGCATGGCAATTTGCGAAGGCATTACATGTCGCCGACATGAACCGCTGGACGCGCTTCGTGTCGATGCAGAACTACGTCAACCTGCTGTACCGCGAAGAGGAGCGGGAGATGCTGCCGCTGTGCCGGGACGAGGGCATCGCCGTCATTCCATGGAGCCCGATGGCGCGTGGCAGGCTCACCCGCGACTGGGACGAGACGAGCGCGCGGGTGGAGACGGATGAATTCGGCAAGGGGCTTTACAAGAACACCGCAGAGGCCGATCGCAAGGTCGTGGAGCGCGTCGCAGAGATTGCAAGGGAACGCAACGTGCCGCGCGCGCAGATCGCGCTGGCATGGGTACTGCAGAAATCCCCGGTCACGGCGCCGATCATCGGCGCAACCAGGCCGGCGCATCTCGACGATGCGGTCGCCGCACTGTCAATCAAGCTGGACACGGAAGAGATCAGGCGGCTGGAAGAACCTTATGTGCCGCATGCCGTAGTGGGATTCAGCTGAGGTGTAGCCTCCTGTGCCGGAGTGCTTTCCAGGAGCGCCCCGGCATTGCGCCCTGTGCATGGCGTCAATGGTGGTACCGGTATTCCTGCGTGTATCCGCCGTAGCCGTATGACGCAGCCCTGACGTCCTGCACGTAGATGTAGCTTTCCTCATGCAGGTCTCCCAGGATCCTGGCGAATCCGGCGAATGCTTCCTTGATGTACAAGGCCTTTTCATCCTTGGTATTGGTTTCGTCGGTGATCTTGATGTCGAAGTAGAAGCTGTTCTTGCGGTGTTCGCTGAGCGGCTTGCCGGCGATCACCCAGCTATCGTGATCGACGTAATCAATGGCGATTGCCGTCACTTCCCTTTTCTTTCTCAATATCCGGGTCGTCAGGTCAAGCAGCAGCTCGGATATCTGGCGGGTCAGCTCGGGGGATTTTTTCGCACTTACTTTTACGTTGAGGATTGGCATCTTGCGCTCCATTTAGTTAGCTATGCAACTATGTGATCAAAAAAAATTCACTCGATGGTCGAGCGAATGCTTCTCACCCTGGCGACCGTGTCGTCAAAGTGCGTACTTCCCAGCTCCTTCTTCAGCCGGGCGGTGACCCTGCCGCTGGCTGCATTGATGTCGGCTTTCATCCCGATTGCCGAAGCGGTCGGATGAATTGCGAATTCCCGGCCGTCGCGCTCGGTGGTCCGCCGTTCGATCAGCTCCAGTTTCTGCAGTCCGTCCAGCGTCCGCGTCGCTGTCGAGCGGGAAATGGCCAGTTCGGCAGCCAGTTCGCTTTGCAGCAGGCCGGGCTTTTCCAGTACGACGCGCAGCATGAAGGCCTGGGACGGCGTCAGTCCGAACGGCTTGAACGCCTTGTTCCATTCGCGTTCAAGGACACGAGCCAAGGCTGTCGTGTTGAAGTAGAGGCAATGATCAAACATGCATGGATTCTAGGTCATATTAGTTCGCTATGCAACTACTATTACAGCCGATTTCCTCATGACCCGGACGGCGCCGGCAATGCCGGTTGGCTTTTTACAATGCCAGGTTTTCCTTCAGGTAGTCGAACAGCAGCTTCACCCGCTGCAGATGCCGGATGTCCGGATGCGCCAGTATCCACAGGTCGGTTTCCAGTTCCTTCAGCGGCCCGTCGACGATTTCCACATCCGGATTGTTTTTCATCAGAAACAAAGGAACCACCCCCACGCCCATTCCCCAGATGACGGCGCCCGCGACCGACATGACGCTGTTGCAACGAATCCTCGGCACCAGCTTCGGATACCGCTGCCGCCGCCATTTCAGCGATGGATGATCAACCAGGCTTTCGTCGAGCGCGACCCAGTCCAGTTTCTCGAACTGCAGCGGGCGTTCATTGCGCGACAGGAAGGCGCGGCTTGCGAATACCGCCGCGGACAACGTGCCGAGGCGGGTGCCGACCAAATGTTCGGGCGGCTTGCGGGTGGCGCGGATGGCGACATCGGCATCGCGCCGGCTGAGGTCGGCCAGCGCATTCGCCACGATGAGTTCCAGCTCGATGCGCGGATAGGTTGCGGCAAAGCCTGACAGCACCGGCAGCAGCAGGCCGTGAAGGATGGTGTCGGTGGTCGTGATGCGCAGGCTGCCCGATGGTTCGCTGCTGCTCTTGAGCGCGTCTTCGCGCGCCGCGTTCAGTTGCGACTCGATACGCTCGGCGTGGTCGGCAAGCCGCAAAGCGAGATCGGTCGGCAGGTAACCCTGCCGGCTGCGGTCGAACAGCAACTCACCCAGGTCCTTTTCGATCCGCTTGACCGATCGGAACACCGTCGACGCATCCAGCTTGAGACGCTCCGCCGCTCCTGCCAGCGTGCGCCCGCGCACCAATGCCAGCAACAACTCCAGATCCGCCAGCGCGAGGCTGGATTGCGTTTTTGCATACGAAGGTTTCATGAACGCCTATTTTCATTGATTGGATGCCGACCTACATTATCGCCACACCAACCCGTTTTTGAAAGGAGTACCGCCATGATCGACGAACGTTTCGCACCCTATGCAGCAACCCTGCTGCGCCTGTCCCTTGCAACGATGTGGATCACCCATGCACTGCTGAAACTGCTGGTGTTCACCATCAGTGGCTTCGAAGGTTACCTTGCCAGCCAGGGCATGCCGACCATCATCGCCGTGCCGGTGGTGGCACTGGAAATCGCCGGCGGCATCCTGATCGCCATCGGCTTCCACGGCAGGATCGCATCCCTGACACTGCTGCCCATCCTCGCCGGCGCGACGCTCGCCCATGCCGCCAATGGCTGGGTATTCAGCAACGCCAACGGCGGCTGGGAATATCCGGTGTTCCTGATTGCGATGTCGCTGGTCCACGCCATGCTCGGCGACGGCGCCTATGCGCTAAAGCCGGCAAGCGCACCCGCCGCATCGATCCGCCTGAAAACCGCCTGACCCCGCTTTCTCTTTTTTACCCGACCAACCGAAAGGATGCATATGAAACTCTATTACACACCGGGCGTCTGCTCGCTTGCCCCGCACATCGTGCTTCGTGAAGCCGGCCTCGATTTCACGCTCGAAAAAGTCAATGCCGATACCAAGCTCACTGACGCCGGCCGCAATTACCTTACCGTGAACCCGAACGGCTATGTGCCCGCGCTGGAAATCGAACCCGGCGTGGTGCTGACCGAGGGACCGGCGATCATGCAATACCTCGCAGACCTCGCCCCAGACGCACGGCTGGCGCCCGCCGCCGGCACCCTGGCGCGTTACCAGTTGCAGTCATGGCTGAACTTCATCACCTCGGAACTGCACAAGGGCTTTACGCCGCTGTTCAAACCGGGCATGCATCCGGAGGCGAAGACCGCGTTCAAAGAGCAGCTTGCCGTGCGCTTTGACCATGTGGAACGCCATTTATCGAAGCAGGATTACCTGATGCCGGACGGCTTCTCGATTGCCGATGCCTACCTGTTCGTGGTCACCGGCTGGTCCGGCTTCGTCGGCATCGACATGCAGGCATGGCCGGCGATCGGTGCCTTCCGTAGGCGCATTGAAGACCGTCCGGCGGTGCGTGCGGCATTGATCGGGGAAGGACTCCTGAAAAAAGCGGCGTAGAACAGGCGAAGCATCGCCTCGACGCCATGCATGACCGCTGTATTGTGATCATGCATGGCCATTCATGAATGCAATAGGAGTTCATCATGCAATTGAAACTGATCAGCCACGCGCTCTGCCCTTATGTGCAACGCGCCGTCATCGCCCTGACCGAGAAAGGCGTGACCTACGATCGGATCGATATCGACCTGCGCGCAAAGCCGGCATGGTTCCTGGCGATATCCCCGCTCGGCAAGACGCCCGTGCTGCAGGCCGGGGACAGCGCCATCTTCGAATCGGCCGTCATCTGTGAATACCTTGAAGATACGATCTCACCAGCGCTGCATCCCGCGGACCCGCTGGCGCGGGCACGGCATCGTGCATGGATCGAATTTTCGTCCGCCATGCTCAACGCGATCTGGCAGCTCTACACCGCCCGCGATGTCGATGCCTATCGCCGTGCATGCAATGCCCTGTCGGCAAGCGTTCAGCAGATTGAGAACGCGCTTGCCGCCAGTGACGGCCCCTATTTCGCAGGTGAACAATTCAGCCTGGTGGATGCCGCTTTCGGACCGGTGTTCCGGTACTTCGATGTGCTGGACGATGTGATCGATGCCGGTCTGTTCGATACGGCGCCGAAGGTAAGGGCATGGCGCGCGGCGCTGGCGCGGCGGCCGTCCGTGCGCAATGCCGTATCCGCCGACTATCCTGAGCTGCTGCGCGAGTTCGTGATCGGCCAGGGCGGCGTACTAGGAACTCGCCTTGCTGCCTTTGCCTGATGCTTTCCTGTGACAGATGCAGCCGACGATATGGTCGTCGACCATGCCGATCGCCTGCATGTAGGCATAGATGATGGTGGACCCGACGAACTTGAAGCCGCGCTTGCCGAGGTCCTTCGAGATGCGGTCCGACAGCGGCGTCTTCGCCGGCACATCCTGCATGGTCGCCGGCGAATTGCGGATCGGCTTGCCGCCGACGTAGTCCCACAACAACGCATCCAGGCTGCCGCCCTCGTCGCGCAATCGCAGGTACACCTGCGCATTGGTGATGGCGGCAGCCACCTTCAGCCGGTTCCGCACGATACCCGGGTTCGCCAGCAACTCGGCGACCTTGTCGGCATCGTAGCGGGCGATCTTGTCCGCATCCCAGTGGTCGAACGCGATCCGGTAATTGTCCCGCTTGTTGAGAATGGTCTCCCAGCTCAGGCCGGCTTGCGCACCTTCGAGGTTGAGCATTTCGAACAGGCGTGTTTCATCGTGACAGGGCACGCCCCACTCCTCATCGTGGTAGGCGAGGTAACGCGGGTTGGCGGGATTGGCCCAGGCGCAACGGCGGATCGGCATGGTGTCGGGAGGAGTGGTGGCAATGGCGCATTATCGCAAAACACCATGCCGCCGTCGCCATCCGCAGCCGGGCGTACCCGCCTGGGCTGAAACCGACCGGTTATGTACCCGGCCCGTCCGGCCGCAGCGCGTGCAGGAGCGCCGGGACTTCGAATGCGATTTCGCGGGCCAGAAATCCGAGCGGTCCGATGCGTTGCTGCAGCCGGTCACCGGCGCGCGCATGCAATGCGACGCCCCATGCACATGCCTGCTCAAGCGGCGCTCCGCGCGCCGCCAGGCCGGCGATGATGCCGGACAGGGTATCGCCCGATCCGGAGATCGCCAGTCCGATATTGCCGCCGTCGTGCCGCCACAGCCGTCCATCCGGCGCGGCGATATGGGTCGTCGCGCCTTTCAGGGCTACCATCGCATTCCAGCGCCGCGCCGCCTGGCGTGCCGTCTCGGCCGGATTGGCCAGGACGCTGTCCTTGTCGGCGGCGGTCAGGTGCGCCATTTCGCCTGCATGCGGCGTGAGCAGGACCGGCGTGGAGAAGCTGGCGATGTACTTCTGCTGTCCCTGGCTGTAGGCGTCGACCGCCTGCAACTGGCGCCGCACGACATTCATCGCGCAGGCATCCAGCACTACTTTCGCGTGCTCAAGCTGCGGCAGAAGGCCGAGGACGAATGCGCAGGTCGCCCCTTCGTCCTGCATACCGGGGCCGATCAGGACCGCATCGAAACGGCTGACCATGCCGGTCAGCACGTCGATCGCTCCGGGTGCGATGGCGCCGTTCACGGTTTCCTGCAACTCGACCACGCGCGCCTCGGGCATCGACAATGCGACCACCGGCGCGATGCTGGCGCCGGTGGCGATCGTGAGCTTGCCGGCGCCGGCGCGCAATGCCGCCGTTGCCGCGAGGATTACCGCACCCGGCATTTCCCGCGAACCGGCAATCACCAGTACGCGCCCGCGCTCTTCCTTGTCACCCTCCTGCGACGGCATCGGCAAGGGCCAGCGCTTCAGCGCGGCATCATCCAGCGGCATGGTATCGGAGTTGTACAGGTCGTCGCTCATGATTTCGGTGCGCCGGGAACATCGGGTTCGGCGGTAACCGGCGCGCCGGCCTCGCGCAGCGGCGCAACAAAATTTACCAGTTGCGGCAACAGCTTGCCGTTCCTGCCGCGCGTCGGATCGAATTCATAGGACGTTACCGAGCAGTTCGGTACATCAGCGGTACGGTCGATTTCAAGAATCTTCTGTTCATCCATGCGCTCCAGCAAGTAGCGAAAGCAATTCACGATGACCTGGTGGCCGACGATCAACACCCGCTCGCGCCGGTACTCCCGGCTGATGGTGTCCAGCACACTGCGCAAGCGCAGGATCACATCGCACCAGCTTTCGCCACCCGGCGGCCGGAAGTAAAACTTGCCGACATGCGCCCGCTGTTCACTGAGTTCCGGGTATTTCTGGCGGATGCCGAAGGCGGTGAGGCGATCCAGGATGCCGAACTCCTTTTCCCGCAACCGCTCGTCGGCCTGAAAGGTGATGTCGTCCGGATCGATACCGGCAACATCGAGGATGATGCGGGCAGTATCGCGTGTGCGTACATAAGAGGAACACAGCACCACCGTCGGCTGTGCGTCGGCAGGCATGTCGCAGAACCAGTGGCCGAGCGCCTGCGCTTGCTGTACGCCAAGCGCGGAGAGCGGCGTGTCGATATCGCGCGTGGCGATGTCGATCAACGGCAGGCGTGCCGCCTCGGCGGCATCACGCGCGACATTGCCGGCGCTTTGTCCGTGGCGCACGATCCAAATTGTTTGCGGCCATTTCTGTTCCGGCATGCTGCCATTCCCTTGTTGTTGTGTAAGGAATGACAATGACGGGAACGCGAAGTTTCGTGCGGCAGGCCGAAGTGCTGCGACAGTGCCCTTCGAGCCGGGATTACGATGTCCGCGGCTATTTACATGGGGGAACGAAGTGCTGCTGCATGTGGAAGCGGATGGAGGCGTGTGAAAGCGTTTGCCTGTTGCCGGAGCGGCAAACTTTTGAAAACCGGCAGGCTGCCCGCCAGTTTACTTGGTGCCCGACTTCGGCTTGAACAGGCGCGCAAGTCCGATGACGATGCAGATGCCGAGCAGGTCCGCGGCGGCGGTTTTTTCATTCACCGTGAATCCGGCCAGGCCTTTCAGGCCGATCACGATCATCCATGCACTGATGGCGGAAAGCGCGACATGGGTGAGCGGGCCGGAATAATTCTTTGCCATGGTTCCCAGCAAGGTAGGCTTTTTGCGCTCGGGCTGTTGTTCCATATGAGATCTCGCATCCATGATTCCGAAGAGCAGGAATGATAGCTATCCCATGGGAAATTTTGGTTGTAGCCCGGCACTATTTTTCGTAGCCTGGATGGCAATTCGAAGGCGTCCCTGTTGGGAAAACCGCCATCATCGTATTGCGATGGCAGTCCAATGCGGAAGGATTCAGCCGAACTTGCGGAATGCGTCCAGTCCGAGGCCAAGGCCGATGCTGCCAAATAAATCGCCATCGACGCGGCGGGCCTGCGGCAGCAAGGCCGCAATGCGTTGCCGCAAGGACAGAACGCCGCTGGAACCGCCGGTGAAGAACACCGTATCGACATCGGCCACGCCGATGCCTGCGTCACGCAGCAGATGTTCGATCGTCTGGTCGATGCGTTGCAGCATGGGCGCGATGGCGGCATCGAAGGCGGTCCGGGTCAGGTTCAGCAGAGGCTGGCCGGCCAGGCGATCCAGCGTCAGCGACGCGACCGGCGTCCCGGACAAGGCAATCTTGCCCTCTTCCACCTTGAGCGCGAGCCAATGGCCGTCGCGCTGCTCGATCAGTTTCAGCAGGTGCGCCAGCTTGTCGCGTTCGCGCGCATCGCGCTGCACATCCTGCAGCTCCCGCCAGACCTTCTGCGTATAGACAAGGTTGATCGTGTGCCAGGTGGCGAGGTTGAAGTAATAGCTCGACGGCACCTCGTTGTTGTTGATGAGACGGCTGCCGAGGCCGAGCAGCGGCATCACCGATGACAGGTTGAGATATTTATCGAAGTCGGTTCCGCCGATATGGACACCGCCGTTGGCAAGGATATCGGCACGCCGGTCCGGCATGCCGGCACGTTCGGGCGACAGCCGCACCAGCGAAAAGTCCGAGGTGCCGCCGCCGATATCGGCTATCAGCACGAGCTGTTCGGTATCGATGCGGGATTCATAGTCGAAGGCGGCGGCGATCGGCTCATACTGGAATGCGATCTCTTTGAAACCGGCGGCGCGGGCGATATCGGCGAGCGTGTCTTCCGCTAGCCGGTCGGCGGCCGCATCGTCATCGACAAAGAAGACAGGGCGGCCCAGCACCGCATGGGTCAGCGGCCGCCCCGCCGCAACCTCGGCGCGGCGCTTGAGTTCGGCGATGAACTGCGACAGCAGGTCGCGAAACCGCAGCGCCCTGCCCTGCACTTCGGTTTGCCCGTCGATCAGGCTCGTGCCGAGCAGGCTCTTGAGCGAGCGCATCAGGCGGCCGTCGTAACCGGACAGGTAATCGGCCAACGCGGCTCGGCCGAAGCTGACCGCGTCATCATCGGCATTGAAAAACACGACTGACGGCAGGGTCGGCTTGTCGCCTTCGAGCGGCAGCAATGTTGCCGCACCGCTGCCGGCGATGCCGACGGTGGAATTGGAGGTGCCGAAATCGACGCCGCAGGTATTCATGCCGGTTCCTCGAAAAAGGGGGCAATCATACTAGCCTGTGGCGGGATGGCGAAGTGCAATGCGTGAATTGCTTGGGAAGTTGCCGGAAAGACCCATAGTGCATGGGTCTTCTCGGCCCGATGGATGGCCGGATCAAGGTCCGGTCAGGGAAGAGGTCGTGCCTGGCTTTTTCGCTGCCGTGGTGTCTGCCGTCGTCAGCGGTTCGCCGGTCCATACGACATAGTCGTCCACCGCATACAGCTTGCACGGCTCGGTGCTGTTCTTCTGGCAAGCCGCCAGCACCTGCTCCACCGGATCGTCGCCATCCTCGGCCCAGCTCCAGGCACCGGACGGCGACACGGCAAAGGCGCGGGGGGCCTGCTTGGTCAGAAACACCTTGTACTGCTCGCGCCCTCTTTCCTTCAGGTAGGGAATGGCATCGATATTGTCGATCGCCGCGAAGTCGGTTCTCGGCACCTTGATATCGTCCGACAGCGCGACGACCGGCGCGGTCGGCATGCCGAGGCTTTGCAGGAATTTTTCGGTTTCGGGCCACCAGATCTTTACGCCGTCGCGGCTGCCGACCATGCCATGCGCATCGCTCTTGAAGGCGCCATAGGCAACCAGCTTCGCGTGGCCGCCGGCCTGCACGTAGGCTTCATACATGCGCGCCGCGAGGTCCGGGCCGAAATGGTTGTCGTTCTGGCCGTAGAACCAGATGCTCGGCAATGCCGTCCTCGAGCCGTACTCCGCAAATGCCTTGACCAGCGATGCCTGCCAGCGGCAGTCGCCGCCATGCATCTTGAGTCCGCCGGCGAAGTTGATCAGTCCCTTCACGCCGGGGAAGTTCTTGGTGCCGAATGCGAGCGCGGTCAGGCCGCCGTACGACTGGCCGGCAACGACGATGCGATCCTTGTCCGCCCATTTCTGGGTACGCAGGTATTCCAGTGTGCTCTGCAGGTCTTCCGCCTGCTCCAGCCCGTGGCCGGTCATGTCGCAGCCGCGGTCGATGTATTCGCCGGTGGACTTGGAAAACCCCTTGCGCATCGGGATGACGACCGCATAGCCGCGCTTGACGAATTCACGGCTGATGACGACAAAGCGGTCGCGTCCCTGCGAACGCGGATTGCCGAGCGCCTTGCCATGGTTCATGATCACCAGCGGGAAAGGGCCAGTGCCGGACGGTTTGAAAATGGTTGTTTCGAGTTCGATGTTCTGGGTGCCGGAAGCGGCAGGCACCATCACGACCTGTTCATTCAGGGATGCGTCGAGGCTGGCCGTCTGCGCCGTTGCGGAACCGGCAAGCATGCCTAGTCCGATTGCGAGGGCGCCAATTGCGCGGTAAGCCCGGTCTTTTCCAGAGATCAGCGTCTGGATGAGAGAATGAATATGCACGGCTTCTCCGTTAAAGAATGGGTGAAGCGCTGTGCATGCGAAGAAGCAACTTCCTGCACGACTTGATACAGCGCAACGTTGTCCATTCTAAATACGGGGTTGCCTCAATTCAATGCCCATTTATGCAACTTGGAAAGATTTAATACAGGTACTTTTAGTCGTCACAATTCTTGTTGCACCTTGTAACCAAAGTGGTGCGTACAACAAATGTGCTTATACAAACAGGAGCATTGCCGGGATGGCATGAAGCCATTGCGCGATATGGGCAGGCGATGACGTGAAGGGAAACAGGTTTTGTTTTTCCGGGAGACGCAACCTTTGCGATGTCCGGTTGTCAATAGCAGACACCTGTTTTTATAAGGATGGAACCATGAAAGTTGATGTCTACAAACGCCCGGAATACGAAGGCAAATATTCCTATCTCGCGGTCCCTGAAGGGCATCCGATTCCCGATGAAGCCACTGCCATCGATTGGGAAACCGCGGAGCAGAACATCGATCTGGATGAAGCGAATGAATCCGTGGTCGGCCTTTCGGCAAACGACGCACTGCAGCAGATCGACATGAAGGGTTATGCCATTTCAAGTTCGCAGGATAAAGTCAGGATCGGGCCGAACGTCTAACTTTCCGGGCCGGCGCATGCGCTGCATGGCGCCGGTCTTTTCAGCACCACCGCTCCATCACTCTCTCTTCAGTACGCTCCCCTGCAAACGGTTTACGCCGGCAACACCGCTCCCGCAGTCCATCCTTCCACCGGATCCAGCCGGTCAGGCATGCCATAGTTCGGGCGCTGCACAGCCCATGCCGCCGCGACCGCGCACAACACCGCATCGAGCCAGTCTGCCGTGCCGTCATCGATCAGCGCACGGCGTAACGGCGCGCCGATCTTCAGCGTGATGCCCATCGGATGCGTGCCGCTTTCCAGTGCCTGCACGATCAGTTCCCGCGCGGCACGCCTGGCTTCGGTCTGCTTGCTGCGCTCGTCGCTCTTATACGACGCGCGCGTAACCGCGCGTGCCACCAGCCCCGGATAGCCTTCCAGCGCAATCCGCTGCGGGTCTCCCGCATGCAGACCGTAGACGGTCACGCCCGCATGCAGCAGGCGCGGACAGCCTTCGTGAAACATATAGGCGACAGGCGGATTGACCCACTTCATCGACGGGCTCGACCCGGCGGGGCCGTCCGTGACACGATGCGCGAATTTGTTGCCCACCGGACGCGCATCGCAAAACGCCTTGAAGATGTCGCGCAATTCGGCGCGGGTCAGCCCCGCGCAGTGCTCGACCAGGGCGGCCCAGGTTTGCGGCCAGCCGAGATGGTCGACCAGTTCGCGCGACAGGCCGAAGGGAAAGTCGAACGCGCCGATCCAGGGTCCCGGCTGCGCCAGCCATGTTTCATAGGAGGCCCAGTTCGGATGCTCGGCAATGCTTTCCACCCACAAGGTATTGCCCCTGCTCTCGCCGTGTGCAATGGTGATCGGCTTGACGCGACGCGGAACGGAGGTGAAATCGATGCCGGCGATGCGGATTCGTGGTGTTTTCGCAGCCATTTGAGAAAGGTTTGATATTTGCGGGAATTATCAGAAAGCAAAAGCATTCTAATAGTTATGTTATTTGCGATCCTTGTGTAATACAGCCGATCAAATCACGCATGCAATGAACAGCCCTACTCTTACCCGCAGATCCGTCGCCGGCGACTGGCGCGCGGGATGGCTGTTTCCCATTGTCATGCTCGTCACCCTGCTGGCAGGCTGCGCGAGCTTACCGGATGTTGATTACTTGCGTCGCGGCCAGCTGCAGGTACAGAAGCCGACCATCGTCACGGCGAATGGCACGCTCTCCGACGGCAAGACCCAATCGATGCTGGATCGCATGGCGGCGAAGGTGGGCGCTACCGACATACTCGCCAGACATGTGGCGGCGGAAGAAGCAATCAGCAGTGCACCCCTGGTGGCAGGCAACAAGGTGATCCTGCTGGACGATGGGCCGATCACGATGCAGGCCATGATGAACGCGCTGCGCACCGCACGCGATCACATCAACCTGGAAACCTACATCATCGAGGCCGATGAAGTCGGACGGGCATTCGCCGACCTGCTCATTCAGAAAAGGGCGGCCGGTGTGCAGGTCAACCTGATCTACGACAGCGTCGGCGCACTGACCACGCCGCCCGAGTTCTTCGACCGCCTGCGCGCCGGCGGCATCAACCTGCTCGAATACAATCCGATCAATCCGCTGAAAGCCGAAGGCAAATGGGACATCAACCAGCGCGATCATCGGAAGCTGCTGATCGTCGATGGCCGCGTCGCCTTCACCGGCGGCGTCAATATCAGCCGCGTCTATGGCAAGAGCTCCCTGATCCGGGGAAAGAACAGGCAGGCACCGCCGGAGGATGCGAAGCAGTCGGCCTGGCGCGACACCCATATGCAGATCGAAGGACCGGTGGTTGCCGAATTCCAGAAGCTCTTTCTCGACACCTGGCGTCGCCAGACCGGCAACGACATTACCGCCAAACGCTATTTCCCACCGCTGAAACCCGAAGGCAATGCGCTGGTGCGCGCGCTCGGCAGCACCGCCGACCAGGAGGACTACAGTGTCTACAAAACCTATGTGTCGGCACTGTCGAATGCGAGCAATTACGTGCACCTGACCACCGCCTACTTCGTACCCGATCAGCAGATCGTGGAGGCGATGAAGGAAGCGGCGCAACGCGGCGTCGATGTGAAGATCATTTTCCCGAGCTTCACCGATCACGAGATGATCCTCTATGCGGGCCGCTCGTTCTACGACGAGTTGCTGCAGGCCGGCGTCAAGATCTACGAGCGCAGGATCGCGATGCTGCATGCGAAGACGGCCGTGGTGGACGGCGTCTGGTCGACCATCGGCTCCACCAACCTGGACATGCGCAGTTTCCTGCACAACGATGAACTCAACGCGGTGATCCTGAACGTCGACTTCGCCGAGAAAATGGAAGCGCTGTTCCAGCGCGATCTGCGTGATTCCGACCAGATCATGCTGGAGTCATGGCGCCAGCGCGGTATCGGGCAGAAAATGAAGGAATGGGCGGTGCGGGTGCTGGAATACTGGCTGTAGCGGCTGACAGGTGGATTGCGTGTTCATGTTGCAGGCTGTTTCCGACCTGCGCTGACGCTTTCCGAACCGGCAATGAAGACCGGGTGGCCGGCAAAGCGTGCGCTGATCCGCTCGGCGATACATGCATGCCGGCGTTTCTCCGCAGGATGGAGTGGCTTGCTTCGATGCAGGCAGGAAAGGCGGTGAGCAGCATCGAACGGTCATCGCTTGCATTCGCCCGTGAAATCTTTCGGGGCACACAGCGCGGCGACACAACGGCGCCAATGCCAGGATTCGCATGTGCCATGCGGACGTTTGTTGATGGCCGCCATCAGGTTCTGTCCTGACCATCGTAAGAAAATTCGACAATCCCGATTTGTGAAGCGGTCGCAACGGGAACCGATGCGGTGCTCACCGCGTCTGATTTTCCCCTTCACCGAAAACGCGATGCCCCAACGGTAATGCCTGCCGATGCGGGATCGCCGCGTGCAGCTTGTCATGAACAGAATTCAATCCCGATGTTTCCGCCGATCCGGTTACGCACTCACCGTTTTGCTCGCCGTATTGACAACGTCATGCGGTGGCGGTGGCGGTGGCGGTGGTGACGGTGGCGGCGGTTCGATACCGACCGGTGCGGCAGGCATGCCCTCCCTGGCGGCAAGTGTCGAGCGCACGCTGGAAGTCCCTGCCGCGTTGTCGGAAGGCGCGCTGTCGCAACCCCGTCGCTTGACCGTGCCGCCGGACTTCGGCATCCGCGTGTGGGCCAGGGTGCCGGCGGCGCGCTTCATGGCACTGGCGCCGAACGGCGACGTGCTGCTGTCCGTTCCCAATGAAGGACGGATCGTTCTGCTGCGCGAACGTCCCGGCGCGCCGCCGGAACAGTTCGATTTTGCAACGGGTTTGCGCAAGCCGCATGACATGGTGTTTCACCGCATCGGTGAAACAACCTACCTGTATGTTTCGGAGTCGAACCGGATCACGCGTCATGTGTACCGGGCGGGCGAGACCGCGATCGCCGGCACGCAGATCGTGGTCGACAATCTGCCCGACGGGTCCAATACCGAATTGGGTGGCGACTACGGCCATGAGTTGAAGAACATTGCCATCGGCGGCGATGGCCGGTTGTACGTATCGATCGGCTCGGCGTGCAATGCCTGCGCCGAGGATACCGTAAGCAATCCGGTGCGCGGCGCGATCTACCAGTACAACGCCGACGGCAGCAATGGCCGTCTGTTCGCACGTGGCCTGCGCAATGCCGTGGGACTGGATTTCATTCCCGGCACCAATACGCTCTGGGCGGCCGTCAACAATCGTGACCAGGTGCGGGTGCCGGTGGATACGGACGTCGACGGCGACGGTTCCGGCGATCTCGGCAAATTGATACCGCGCTACGTGGACGACAATCCGCCTGAGCCTTTCACCGCGGTGCGTGACGGCGGCAACTACGGATGGCCGTTCTGCAACCCGGTGCCGGCGGAAGGAATGGCAAACCTGGCCATGGTGCGCGACTTCGACAACAACGCCGATGGCGGCAGGCTGGATTGCAGCACGGTGGATCGCGCCTCGAAAGGCATCCAGGCGCATTCCGCCCCGCTCGGCTTCAGCTTCCTGCACGACAGCAACCTGCCGGAAAATTACCGGCAGGGCGCTGTGGTGGCGCTGCATGGATGCTGGAACTGCACCAACCTCAGTTCGGGCTACAAGGTGGTGTACTTTCCGTTCGACGGCAACGGCAATGCCGGCGGGGCCATGGATCTCGTCACCGGCTTCGTGCCTAACCCGCGCAGCGGCGGATACTGGGGCCGCCCGGTCGATGCCATTCCGGATGGACGGGGCAACCTGCTGATTTCGGACGACTTCGCCGGGGCGATCTACCAGCTTTATCCCCTGTCGTAATCGCCTGACGGTTTCACGCACCGCCCTGCCAAGTTCTGCGGTGCGCGTCTAGACGCGCGCGACCATCACGTGGCCCAGCTTTGCGAACCGCAGACCGAACTCGCTGAATTTCAGGTTGTCCTGCCGATGCATGAAGAAGCGCTCGTTGAGTTGCTCCGTACCGATATCCTCCATCTCCGCGAAGCCCATTGCCTTCATCCGCGTCATCAGGTCATGCGGTTGGAAAAATCCGATCCAGGGTTCGCCCAGTCGCGCGAAGCGATAGGCAAGCGCGTGCAGGAAGAGCCGTCCGACCAGGTTGCGCGATGCGTAATCGAGCACATAGTCGAAGACGATGCCGGATCCCTTCGGGCCCGATGCGACGTGACGCAGGATGTGCATCACCGCATCATTGCTCAGGTACATCGTGACGCCGAGCCAGGAAAAGAACGCCGGCTCGCCGGCATTGAAACCGGCTGCATGGAGCCGCTCGGCCAGCGACTGGGATTCGAAATCGATATCGACGAACCGCAGCGAATCGGGCAACGGGATTTGTGCTTCGTCGAGCAGCGTGCGCTTCCACGCCTGGGTCGCCGGATGGTCAACTTCAAAAACACGCAGCGTGGATGCGGGATACGGGTTGCGATAGGCGAAGGTATCGAGGCCGGCGCCGAGAACGACGTACTGCGGTACGCCACGCTTGACCGCCTGGTGCAGCTCGTCCTCGGCAATTCTGCTGCGCGCCACCAGCCCGGCGCGAATGCCGCGCGCAAACTTGCTGTCGGCATGCGGTGGCATGGCGCGGAGTTCGGCGTCGTTGCGGAGGCCGAGGATCTTCAGCGCGATGGGGTCTTCAAAAATGGGCGGGAAATCGCAAAGCTGGTGTTTGGCACGGCTTCGTGCGGCGCGCAAGGCGGTAATGCTGGCTCGGCCTGCTTGCATATCGGGGCCTCCATGACGTGTTATTTGAATAACGCGCAGTGTAGGAGGCAGCGACGCCGCTTCGCCATTAGAGAAAACACTTACCCCGGTTCAAGATGGCATGTGCACGGCGGCGCTTCGATTGACCGTGTTACTTCGACTCTTCCAGCGCGAGGTCGGTCGCCTTGCGGGTGCGGTAGGCGAATTCGCGGCTTCTCCTCGCCCAGGGCTCGTCATAGTCGGCCGGCATCACGACCGG
Source organism: Noviherbaspirillum sp. (assembly GCF_036846085.1). Taxonomy (NCBI): domain Bacteria; kingdom Pseudomonadati; phylum Pseudomonadota; class Betaproteobacteria; order Burkholderiales; family Oxalobacteraceae; genus Noviherbaspirillum; species Noviherbaspirillum sp. Next base: position 37,640 of record NZ_DAIUCO010000013.1, read on the forward strand.
CACCTGCAGGCAGACGCTCTGCGTCGGCAGTACCTGGCGCCAGTCACGGATGAGCTGGCAATAGGCGGTACCGACGGCGCGAACATTGCGGTCGAGGTCATAGAGCCCGAGTGCGTTGACGTTGCCGTTGTTCTCTCGCAATGCGGTGTCCCAGTCGACCTGGTCCGTCAGCGAGTACCAGGTGAACCCGACCACCGGCACGCCATCGTTGCGCACCCGCAGTACATTCGCCCATTCCTTGCGCAGCCAGCACACCGCTTCATCGCCATGCGGGCCTTCGACGCGGTTGGTCTCGGTATGCATCACCGGCAGCCGGTAGCGGTCATGGTACTGGTGGGTGATGACGGAGTAGCCGAAGATCTCGCCGGAGGCACGCGTATGGCCGTCGGCTGACACTAGGTGTTCATTGGTGGCGTAATAGTCGTTGCCCATGATGCAGTGATGCTTCAGGTTGTTGCGAAGGAAAAAGTGATACTCGTCGCGCGTCATGCCGTTGTCGAGTACGTACTCATACATATCCGAATCGAGGCGGCGACCATAATTCAGATCCAGCGACAGGAAGCGGCGCGCATTCATCAGCTCGGCCGGCTTGATGGCGGACGGATTTTCGGCGTGGTAATACTCGGAGGACTCGCTCTGCACGAACAGCGCATCCGGACGCACCGCCAGTACCGCCTGCATGGCCAGCACATTGGCCTTGACGATGTGCTTGAGCGCAGTAACGAACGCGCGATCGTCCTTCAATTGCTCGTTCCACCAGCCGTACAGCGCGGAAAACACCGCGCAGATGAACATTTCGTTGACCGGCGTATATAGCTGTACCCATGGATAGCGAAGCGCGAACGCCTGCGCATAGCGGCAGAAAATGCGCGGGAAATCCGGGTTCTGAAAATTGCCCAGCCAGTCGGGAACACCGAAATGGCAGAGGTCGACGATGGGCGCGATATTGCGGCGCTTCAATTCCGCGAAGGTTGCATCGGCGAACGACCAATCGTACCGTTCCGGGCCGAGCAGCGTCAGGTGCAACGGCGGTCCATAGCGCAGGAAGCTGATGCCCATCTGTTCGACAAGGTCGAAGTCGGTGCGCCAGTGTTTGTAGTGACCGCATTTCTCCATTTCGTCCATGCGTACCTTGCCGCCCTGGAGGGTGGGAATGCTGTTTTCAATGCCGGTGGCGAAGATGAATCCTGGGAACATGGCGGCGCCTTTCCTGGAGGGCATGTTGCGTGGTGCATGAGGGGATGACCGTTAGGAAGTTGTTTAGTTTCAAGCCGGTATGGCACGGAAATTTTATGGCGCTGCGCAGTAGACGAAATTGAATTTTGTCGCGACGAACAAGACAAATGCGTACAAGACTACGCTGCAGGGTCTCTCGGTAGGGTCCCCTCCCCCTTTAGGGGGAGGGCTAGGG
>NZ_DAIUCO010000014.1:0-38949 GCF_036846085.1 Noviherbaspirillum sp.
CGCCGACCTTGTCGGCGAGATTGGCCAGTTCATTCATGAAGGAGATGCGTGTCGCCAGCATGGCGTTGGCGGCGTACTTCGTAAATTCCGCGGAGCGCACGTCCATCCAGAAAGTACGTTCCCGATTCCGATTGAACGGAGAATAAAGCGTTCGCATCATTGTCCGTGCTTTTTCATCCTCGGGCCGATCGTCGCAGCCGATCACGATACGGTCGGGGCGCATGAAATCTTCAACAGCAGCCCCCTCCTTCAAAAACTCCGGGTTCGACACCACGGAAAACGCAGCGTCGCTCCCGCGTTCCTCGATTTCCGCGCGGACTACCTCGCGCACTTTGTCCGCTGTCCCCACCGGCACTGTCGACTTGTTGACGATTGCCCGAAACCCGTTCATGTGCCTGCCGATATTGCGTGCCGCCGCAAGGACATACTGCAGATCGGCTGAGCCGTCTTCATCCGGCGGCGTGCCGACCGCAATGAATTGGATATCGCCATGCGCTACGGCAGCCGCCACATCAGTGGAAAAAGTCAACCGGCCTGCTGCATGGTTGCGCACAACCAATTCCAACAGACCCGGTTCATGGATCGTAATCTTCCCGGCATTAAGCTGTTCGATCTTGTCCGGATCGATATCGAGACAAAATACATCGTTACCGACTTCCGCGAGACAGGCTCCGGTGACCAATCCAACATAGCCGGTGCCGATGATCGATATTTTCATTGAAGGTTAGATGGTCGATAAAAGGTTGAGGGTTTCAATTCATAACATTCAACTCTTCAGTACGACGGGGCGGATAGGTTTCCCATTGGCTGCAGCCGGGGCACTGCCAGTAAAACTGGCGCGCCTTGAAGCCGCATTGGCTGCATTGATACCTTGCGAGCTTTTGGGTGTAGCCATGCACCAGATTTTTCACCATGGTGAGTTCCGGCCACATCTCCGGTGGTGCATCCATCAGACGCGCCTCCAGCAATTTATCCAATCCCAGCAACGTCGGCGTCCGACGCACCTCATCGCTGATGAGTTGCTTTGCCGCATCAACGCCATCAAGCTCCATGACGGCCTTGAAGACAACTTCCAGCAAGTCGATCGACGATGCTTCGGCCAGGTAATTCTTGAGCAGATTGACGCCTTCCTGCGGCCTGCCTACCGCCCGATAGCCGTCCATCAACCGCTGCGCCACGAGGGCGACATGCGGGACGCTCTGGTGCTCCACCCGCCGCCATGCAAGCAGTGCCGCCTCGGTATCGCCCTTTGACAGATACGCGTCACCCATCAACATGGTGGCGCGTACGTTTTTACGATCCGCGGCAAGCGATTTCTCCAGCAGGGCCAAGGCTGCATCCGTATGGGTATGCACCAGCTCATCCTGTGCTAGCTCGCAATAGAACTGTGCGATCTCTTTCTGCCGCCCGCCTGCGCCCGACTCCTGCAGCGCCACCGCGGCTTCAATGGCGCGAGTCCATTCTTTCTCCCGCTGGTAAATCTCAAGCAACGCACGCCTGGCCTGGGCGCTGTACTGGGTTTCGACAAGACGATTGAAGGTTTCTTCCGCGCGATCGAGCAATCCGGCTTTCAAATAGTCCTGCCCAAGCTCGTACTGCGAATGCACCTGGTACTCCAACGGTAAATCGGGTCGGGCAAGCAGGTTTTGATGTACGCGAATCGCGCGCTCGATTTCTCCGCGTCGCCGGAACAGATTCCCGAGTGCGAAGTGGAGGTCGACGGTTTCAGGATCGAGTTTGACTATTTCAATGAACGCGTCGATCGCCTTGTCCGGCTGCTCGTTCAGCAAAAAATTCAACCCTTTGAAATATCCGCGCGGCAAAGTGCGGGATTCGGATACCAACTGGTTGATGTCAACGCGCGCTGCAATCCAGCCCAGGCCGAAAAATACGGGGATGACAAGCAGCCACCAGGTTTCGAATTCCATGGATGTTCGTGTTCTTGAAGAATTAGTGACTGATTACCGCATCGGGTTGCGGTGGCTGGGTTCGGGCAAGGCGTTGCGCATCCTGCTCCTTTTGCATGATTTCATTCAGTTTCCGGCTATTCGTCAGATCGCGTCGATGGCGCAATACGGTTGGGGTCATCGCCAATACACCCAGTACCGCTCCTACCGAGAAGAACGACAGGAGCATGAGGATCAGGGGACCACGCACCTCGTAATCCAGGAAAAAGCGAAGCGTTGCTTCCTGCGTATTTTTCAATGCAAAGCCGAAAAAGACGATGAACAGGACGACTGAAACAACTCGAAATATCAATTTCATGCAATGTATCCCTCAATGATTTTTGTATAGCATCAGCTGAAAGAACTAATGCTGGAATGCATGGATCGCGTGAAATTGTACGTGAAAAAAAACGGCATCCGTAGATGCCGTTTTTTCATCCGCATAGGAAGCGGACTAAAACCGAAGAAACGACAGGCGGCCCTGGAAAAGTAACCGCCTGGTATGACTAATCTTCCTTGATCGGCTGCCCAACCATCGCATCGACCCGTTCGCGCAATTCCTTACCGGGTTTGAAATGAGGCACCCGCTTTTCAGGCACCATCACTTTGTCACCCGACTTGGGATTGCGGCCAATGCGAGGTGGTCGGCTATTGAGCGCAAAACTTCCGAAACCTCGTATCTCGATGCGCTGGCCGCTTGCCAGAGCAGAGGCCATCGCATCGAGTATGGCTTTCACCACGTAATCCGCATCCTTTGCTACAAGTTGCGGATAACGCTCGGCCAGAAGGGCAATCAGTTCCGACTTTGTCATTAATCGACTCGACGAATTTATTGCTTGTTATCGAGCTTGGCTTTCAGCAACGCGCCCAGGCTGGTGGTGCCCGATGCTGCATTGGAGTCCGCAGACATCTTTTGCATTGCTTCCTGCGTTTCGACATTGTCTTTTGCCTTGATCGACAACTGGATGCTGCGTGCCTTGCGATCAATGTTGATCACAGCGGCTTCGATCTTGTCGCCGACTTTCAGATGCGTACCGGCATCTTCCACGCGATCGCGGGAGATTTCGGAAGCGCGCAGATAGCCTTCGACTTCATCCGACAACTGGATCACGGCGCCCTTCGGCTCGACCGACTTGACGGTGCCCGAAACAATCGCGCCCTTGTCGTTCATGGCTGCGAAGTTGTTGAACGGATCGCCTTCCAGCTGCTTCACGCCCAGAGAGACGCGCTCGCGCTCGACATCGATTGCCAGCACGATGGCTTCCAGTTCGTCGCCCTTCTTGAAACGGCGAACTGCTTCTTCACCGGTTTCGGTCCAGGAGAGATCGGACAGGTGAACCAGGCCATCGATGTTGCCAGGCAGGCCGATGAAGACGCCAAAGTCGGTGATCGACTTGATCGCACCGCGAACCTTGTCGCCCTTCTTGTGGCTGATGGCGAAGTCGTCCCATGGATTCGGCTTGCACTGCTTCATGCCGAGGGAAATACGGCGACGCTCTTCGTCGATGTCCAGAACCATGACTTCCACTTCGTCGCCCAACTGGACAACCTTGTTCGGAGCAACGTTCTTGTTGGTCCAGTCCATTTCGGACACGTGCACCAGGCCTTCGATGCCCTGCTCGACTTCCACGAACGCGCCGTAGTCGGTCAGGTTCGTGACCTTGCCGAACAGGCGTGTGCCTTGCGGATAACGACGGGACAGACCGGTCCACGGATCGTCGCCCAATTGCTTGACGCCCAGCGAGACGCGATTCTTTTCCTGGTCGTACTTGAGGACTTTTGCGGTGATTTCCTGGCCGACGGACAACACTTCGGATGGATGACGCACACGACGCCATGCCAGGTCGGTGATGTGCAGCAGGCCGTCGATGCCGCCCAGGTCGACGAACGCACCGTAGTCGGTGATGTTCTTGACGACGCCGGTCACAACAGTGCCTTCTTTCAAGGTTTCCATCAGTTTCTGGCGCTCTTCGCCCATCGATGCCTCGATGACGGCGCGGCGCGACAGCACGACGTTGTTGCGCTTGCGGTCCAGCTTGATGACCTTGAATTCCATGGTCTTGCCTTCGTACGGCGTGGTGTCCTTCACCGGGCGGGTGTCAACCAGCGAACCCGGGAGGAATGCACGAATGCCGTTCGTCAGCACGGTCAGGCCGCCCTTGACCTTGCCATTGACGGTGCCGGTTACGATTTCGCCGGACTCCATCGCTTTTTCCAGCGAGAGCCACGAGGCGAGACGCTTGGCCTTGTCGCGCGACAGGATGGTATCGCCGAAGCCATTTTCGAGCGATTCGATCGCAACCGAAATGAAATCACCTACATTGACTTCGAGTTCGCCATTGTCGTTCTTGAACTCTTCGATGGGGATGAAGGCTTCAGATTTCAGACCGGCGTTGACGATCACGAAGTTGTGATCCAGACGAACGACTTCAGCCGAAATCACTTCACCGGAGCGCATGTCCTGACGGGACAACGACTCTTCGAAGAGAGCGGCAAAACTTTCCATACCAGATGCAGGGGATGCAGAAACTGTAGACATAGATTTAGACAGGTTAGCCAATTCATGTCGCGGAATGCGACAGATATTGGGTTAAGTTAATCAACATCCGGCCAGGCCTTGCGCCCGGACGGACACCAACAGGTACTACTTTGGGTGCCAATCGTACTTGTTAGCACGCATTCACACAGATTTTTTTACGGCAGCATAGTGCCGCAACACACATTCGACAGCTTCTTCCGCGGTCATGCCGGACGTATCCAGCACATGTGCATCTCCCGCCGGCTTTAAAGGAGCAATTGCCCGTTTTGAATCGCGTTCGTCACGCTCTCTCAAATCCTTCAGAAGGTCTTGCATATTAGCAGAAAAACCCTTGTCAATCAATTGCTTATATCGGCGTTGCGCTCGCGCTTCAACACTTGCGGTCAGGAATATCTTGAGTACCGCATGGGGGAAAATCACCGTCCCCATGTCTCGGCCGTCGGCGACCAATCCCGGTGTCGTACGAAAACCGAGCTGCAGGCCGACCAATGCATGCCGCACTGTCGGCAGCGCGGCGATCTTGGATGCAGTATTGCCAACGTCCTCGGCACGTATTGCGGACGTGACGTTTTCATTGGCGAGCCATACTTCCTCGCCGACGAAACGACAGGGAAGCCCGGCGGCCAGCTTCGCAAGCGCATGTTCGTCTTTCAAGTCGATTCCACGCCGCAATGCAGACAAAGCGGTGAGGCGATACAAGGCTCCCGAATCAAGATAATGAAAACCAAGGCGCTGTGCGACTCGGTGCGCCACTGTGCCCTTGCCCGAAGCCGTGGGGCCGTCTACGGCGATAACCGGAACGCTAGTTGTATTCATATCAACATCCGAAAAAGCGAAAAGATGTGCGGCGGCAGGCTGACCGCTTGCCGATATGCTTCGACATCGCAACGCTAAATTAAATCGTTGCGTGCAATTTTTTTGAACGCATCGAAATAAGCCGGAAATGTTTTTGCAACACACTTCGGATCGTTGATCCGGATCGCGTTGCCCTTGCGTGCGGCGCCGTCCAGTGACGCAAGCGAAAAACACATGGCCATACGATGGTCGTCGTAGGTATCGATGGCGGCTGCCCGGATCGATGTCGGCGGCACGATGCGCAGGTAATCCGCTCCCTCTTCCACTGTCGCTCCCAGTTTGCGCAGCTCGGTTGCCATTGCCGATATGCGGTCGGTCTCCTTCACGCGCCAGCTACCGATATTGCGTAGCCGGCTAGGGCCGTCTGCGTAGAGTGCGGCGACTGCAATCGTCATTGCCGCATCGGGAATGTGGTTGAAGTCGGCATCGATGGCCTTCAATTGGCCATTGGACGAGGCCTCTATCCAATTGTCGCCGAGCGTAATCGTTGCGCCCATCTGCTCGAGCGCATCTACAAATCGCACATCTCCCTGGATACTCCCGCGGCCGACTCCTTCCACCCGGACAGGTCCACCGGCAATAGCTCCGGCGGCGAGAAAGTACGACGCGGAAGATGCGTCTCCCTCGACATGGATGGTGTCGGGACTGACGTACGTTTGCCCTGCCGGCACGGTGAACCGCTGCCAGTCCTCGCGCTCGACCTTAACGCCGAAGCGGCGCATCAGATTAAGCGTGATGTCGATATACGGCTTGGAAATCAGCTCACCGATAACGTCGATGGTGACCGGCTGGTCTTTTGCCATCAATGGCGATGCCATCAGCAATGCAGTCAGGAATTGACTGGAGACATTGCCGCGAACCTGCATGCGTTGTGCTTGTATTTGACCGCGCTGGATGTGCAGTGGCGGGTAGCCGGGCTCGCCGGTATAGCTGATGCGCGCGCCGATCGCATTGAGCGCATCAACGAGATCGCCGATGGGGCGTTCGTGCATGCGTGAAACGCCGTGCAGCGAATAATCGCCGCCGATGACCGCCAATGCAGCGGTGAGCGGCCGGATCGCCGTCCCTGCATTGCCCATGAACAGGTCTGCCTGATGTACCGGCAGTACTCCGCCGCAGCCATGCAGGAGATACTCTTGCGTATCGCCTGCCTGCTCCCATCGAACACCAAGTTTTTGCAATGCCGTCAGCATGACATGGGTATCGTCGGATGCGAGCAGGTCGAAGATGCGCGTCGATCCGGTTGCCAGTGCGGACAGCAGCAATGTGCGGTTGGAGATGCTCTTGGATCCCGGCAGGCGGACGACGCCCTGCGCCCGCATGGCCGGCGCGAGGTCAAGATGATCGGGGTACTGCTTCATTAATCGCCGCCTTCCTTGTTCTGTTGTTCCGCCGCTTCGATTGTGGAAATCCAGTTTTGCCTTGCACGCTGCGCATTGGCATAGACCGATTCGATCGCCGCGCCGTCTGATTGCGCAAGATGATGTCGCAACCGTGAGAGCTGCGCCATATAGGCATCCAGTTCGCCGAGCAGCGCCGCCTGGTTCGCCAGCGAAATATCGCGCCACATCTCCGGTGATGAACCGGCGATCCGGGTGAAATCCCGAAAGCCGCTCGCTGCATACTGGAACAGCAGCGAGGCATGCGATTTCTTCGCGATGTCATCGACCAACGCATAGGCAAGCAGATGCGGAAGATGACTGACGGCGGCAAAGACCTTGTCATGCTCCTGCGGCGTCAGGCGATGAATGATTGCCCCGCAACGCTCCCAGGCCGCAGCAACCCTCGCAACCGCGTCGGCCGGGTTTTCCGGCAACGGTGCAAGAACAACCTTCTTGCCGACGTAGAGATCGACGATCGCCGCATCCGGCCCATTTGTTTCGCGACCGGCGATCGGATGACCAGGAACGAATTGCGCCACTTTTTCGCCCAGGGATTCGCGGGCAGCGACAACCACGTCCGTCTTGGTGCTGCCGGCATCGGTCACCACCGTGCCTGGTTGCAGGTAGGGCTTGATCGATGCGAGGATATTTCCAGTCTGGGCCACCGGCGCGGCAATCAGCACCAGATCCGCGCCTTGCACAGCGTCGGCGGCCGAGGTGCTGATGCTGTCGATAATGCCCAATTGCCTTGCGCGCTCCAGCGATGCGGCCGTCCGCCCGACACCGACAATCTCGTCGACAACGCCTGCCTTCTTGAGCGCAAGGGCAAAGGAGCCGCCGATCAGGCCGACACCGAAAATCGCGATTTTTCGGAACACCACGTTCGCTCAGCCGAGAATGTCTTTGAGCGCTGCGATGAAAGCCGCATTTTCCTGCGGCAGTCCGATCGAGATGCGCAACCATTGGGGCAATCCATAATTGCCCACCGGGCGGACAATCACGCCTTTTTTAAGCAATTCGAGGTTGATCCGGGCACCGGCGCCGTCATCGTTCCCCACGCGGACCAACACGAAATTACCACAGGACGGCACGTACTCCAGCCCCATCTCTTCAAACGCACGGGTAAGCTGCGCGTACCCTTCTGCGTTCAATCGTGCGCTTTTCTGCAGGAAATCTTTGTCATTCAATGCCGCCACAGCGGCTGCTTGTGCCATCGAATTCACGTTAAATGGCTGCCGGATACGATTGAGCAGATCCGTCAGCGCCGGTTGTGCGATACCGAATCCGACACGCAGCCCCGCAAGGCCATAGGCTTTGGACATGGTGCGGGACACGAGCAGGTTTGGATATTCCCTTACCCATGAGATCGACTCGTACTGCAGGGACGCATCGAGGTATTCGTTGTATGCCTCGTCGAGTACCACCACGACGTTGGAGGGTACCTCCTTGAGAAAGGCGGCAATTTCCTGCTCGGGGACAAAAGTCCCGGTCGGATTATTCGGATTGGCAATGAATATCAGCTTGGTGTCGGCCGCGATTGCAGCGGCCATCGCCGGCAGGTCATGCCCGAAATTCCTTGCCGGCACGACGAGCGCACGCCCACCGACGGCTTGGGTCGCGAGCGCATACACCGCGAATGAGTACTGCGAATACACCACGGATTGACCGGTCTGTACCAGCGCATGGGCGGCAAGTTCGAGAATGTCGTTGCTGCCATTTCCCAACGTAATCCAGTCTTGTGGAACGCCATACTTTTTCGAGATTGCCGCTTTCAGCTCGAAACCATTCGAATCCGGGTAGCGCCCGATATCGGCCACCGCAGCCAGCATCGCCTGCCTCGCCGAGTCCGGCATGCCAAGCGGATTCTCATTCGATGCAAGTTTGACGATGCTGGCTTCGTCGAGGCCGAATTCACGTGCCACTTCGGAAATCGGTTTGCCGCCCTGGTAAGGAGCTATCGCGCGCACGTATTCGGGACCGAACTGAATAGACATGATGGATTCCACTAAAAATTAGTCAGCTGGAAGCAGCCAGCGATACGGCAGTATGACGCCGATGTCCATCGACGCCGCATACGGAAAATGGTTTTGAATCACTGGCTGAACGGATAAGAACCGAGCACCTTGAAGAAGGCGGCATTCTGCTTCAATGCGGCCAGCGCCTTGGCGACATGCTCTTCACGCGCATGCCCTTCGACGTCCACATAGAAGTAATACTCCCAGGTGCCGATGCGGGCCGGACGCGATTCAAAGCGCGTCATGGAAACGCCATGCTCCGCCAACGGTGCAAGCAGATTGTGCACGGCGCCGGCGCGATTGGGAACAGCCAGCACCAGCGACGTCTGGTCCTTGCCGCTCGGCGTCGGCTGCATGCGGCCGACCACCGCGAAACGGGTGCGGTTATGCGGGTCGTCCTGCACGTGCGCCTGTACTACGCCCAGGTTGTATTTTTGACCTGCGATTTCTCCGGCGATCGCTGCCGCCGTCGGATCGTCGCTGGCTATCCTTGCCGCTTCGCCGTTTGACGCAACCGCCTGCCGCTCGATATTGGGGTAATGCTGGTTCAACCATACCTGGCACTGGGCAAGCGCTTGCGAATGCGCGCAAATACGCTTGATACCGTCCATGGAACCGCTTTTTGTCATCAGGCTGTGGTGCACCGGGATTGACAGCTCGCCGCTAATGGACAAGGTTGTCTGAAGCAACAGGTCAAGCGTCCGGTTGATCGCCCCCTCGGAGGAGTTTTCTACCGGCACTACGCCGAAATCGGCGGTTCCCGCTTCGGCAGCACGAAATACTTCATCAATGGACGCACAGGGCATCCCTTCGACCGCGTGACCGAATTGCTGATATACCGCCTGCTCGCTGAATGTGCCGACCGGCCCGAGATAGGCAACCGTCACGCGCCTTTCCAGCGCACGGCATGCTGACATGATTTCACGAAATATTGTCCGCACATCGCCGCTATGCAGCGGACCGGGATTTCGCGCCGCCACACTGCCGAGCACCTGGGCTTCGCGTTCGGGGCGGAATACAGGCGCGTTGGTTTCCGCCTTGACATGGCCGACCTGCTGGGCGACACGGGCACGCTGGTTCAGCAGATCAAGGATTTGCGCATCGATTGCGTCGATCTGCTCGCGCAAGGGTTTGAGTTTATCGTCGCTCATACACTTAACAGGCAATGTAACGGAAGGCTTTCAGCCGTATTTTTTCTCGAAGTCTTTGAGATAACCAATCAGCGCCTGCACGCCTTCAACCGGCATCGCATTGTATATGGACGCGCGCATGCCGCCGACGGATTTATGGCCTTTCAACTGCAATAACTGCCGCTCTTTCGCGCCGGCGAGAAAAGTGTCGTTGAGCGATTCGTCCGACAGATAGAACGGCACGTTCATACGCGAACGGGAATCCCGCGCAACGTTATTGCGGTAAAACCCAGTCGAATCGAGATAATCGTAAAGCAATGCTGCTTTCGCGATATTCCTCTGCTCCATCGCCTCCACGCCACCCTGCTTCTTCAGCCATTGAAATACCAGGCCGGCAATATAGATCGCGTAGGTTGGCGGGGTGTTGTACATGGAACTATTGTCGGCCACCATTTTCCAGTCGAAAGCCGATGGACATATTGGCAGTGCGTGCCCGATCAAATCATCCCGCACGATCACCAGCGTGACGCCTGCCGGCCCGATGTTTTTCTGTGCGCCGCCGAAAATCACGCCATATTTTGCTACGTCGATGGCACGTGACAGGATATGCGATGACATATCGGCAACGAGCGGGGCATTTCCCGTATCCGCAGCCACGTCCGGGGTGTACTGGAACTCGACCCCGTCGATCGTCTCATTGGTGCAGATATGCACATAGGCAGCGTCCTTCGACAGCTTCCATGTGTCACGCGGCGGGATGGCGGTAAATTTCTTTTCTTCGGACGAAGCGGCAACATTGGCTTTGCAATATTTCTTCGCTTCCTTGATGGACTTGCCGGACCATGACCCGGTATGGATGAAATCCACCACCGCGGGCTGCGATTTCCGGCCCACCAGATTCAACGGCACGATCGCATTTTCACCGATGCCGCCGCCTTGCAGAAAAAGCACCTGGTAATTGTGGGGAATCGCCAGGAGTTCCCGCACATCCTTTACCGCGGCCTCGTAAATCGAAATGAACTCTTTTCCGCGATGGCTCATTTCCATCACCGACATGCCGCTGCCGTGCCAGTCGAGCATCTCATCTGCGGCTTGACGCAGCACTTCCTGCGGCAGGACTGCCGGGCCGGCAGAGAAGTTATACACGCGGGTCATTCTTCCTCCGCGCCGCCAACATCTTCTTCGACATCCGACTCGACGATGCGCTGCAAACCGGAAAGCTTGGTGCCATCTTCCACGGCAATCAGCGTGACGCCCTGGGTTGCGCGGCCCATCTCGCGAATCTCCGCAACCCGTGTGCGGATGAGTACACCGCCGGTCGTGATCAGCATGATTTCGTCGCTCGGCTCGACCAGGGTCGCCGCAACCACCTTGCCGTTGCGCTCGCTGGTCTGGATCGCGATCATGCCCTTCGTGCCCCGGCCGTGACGGGTGTATTCGGTAATCGGAGTGCGTTTGCCGAAGCCGTTCTCGGTGGCCGTGAGGACCGATTGCTGCTCATTCTCCGCAACCAGCAGCGCGATTACCTGCTGACCTTCTTCAAGATTCATTCCCCGCACACCGCGCGCAGTCCGTCCCATGGGACGCACATCGTTTTCATCGAACCGCACAGCCTTGCCGGAATCCGAGAACAGCATTACATCATGCTTGCCATCCGTGAGCGCGGCACCAATCAGGAAATCCCCCTCATCCAGATCCACGGCAATAATGCCGGCCTTGCGGGGATTGCTGAACTCAGTCAACGGCGTCTTCTTCACCGTGCCGAGGCTGGTGCACATGAAGATGTAGTGATCTTCAGGGAATGTGCGATTCTCGCCTGACAGCGGCAACACGACGGTGATCTTCTCCCCGTCCTGCAGCGGGAACATGTTGACGATCGGCTTGCCGCGCGACGCGCGTGATCCTTGCGGCACTTCCCACACCTTGAGCCAGTACATCCGGCCGCGATTCGAGAAGCAAAGAATGTAATCGTGGGTATTGGCGATGAATAACTGATCGATCCAGTCATCTTCCTTCGTCGCCATTGCCTGCTTGCCCCGGCCGCCGCGTTTCTGCGCGCGATACTCCGAAACAGGCTGCGATTTCATATAGCCGGTGTGCGACAGGGTGACCACCATGTCCTGCGGCGTAATCAGGTCTTCCGTCCCCAGGTCAGTCGCATTCAACTCGATCTGCGAGCGGCGGACATCCTTGCCGCCGTCGCCATACTCGTTCTTGGCAGCCGAAAGCTCATCCGTGATGATGGTAGTGACACGCTCCGGACGCGCAAGGATATCGAGCAAGTCGGCGATTTCCGCCATCACGTCCTTATACTCATTGACGATCTTGTCCTGCTCGAGGCCTGTCAAACGCTGCAAACGCATCTGCAGGATTTCCTGCGCCTGATCATCGGACAACTTGTATAGACCGTCGCTTTGGATGCCATAGTGTTTTGGCAGGCTCTCCGGCCGGAAAGCGTCGATGCCACCGGCATTCTCGGCCCCTGTTCGCGCGAGCATTTCCCTGACCAGCGATGAATCCCATGAGCGCGTCATCAACTCGGCTTTCGCAATCGGCGGCGTCGGCGCTGCCTTGATGATGGCGATGAAGTCGTCGATATTGGCAAGTGCAACCGCCAGGCCTTCGAGCACATGGCCGCGCTCGCGTGCCTTGCGCAGTTCGAAGACGGTGCGCCGCGTCACCACTTCCCGTCGATGCGACAGGAAACACTCCAGCATCTGCTTCAGATTCAGCAACTTCGGCTGGCCGTCCACCAAGGCGACCATATTCATGCCGAAGGTATCCTGCAACTGCGTCTGCTTGTACAGGTTGTTGAGCACCACCTCGGGCACTTCGCCGCGCTTCAACTCGATGACGACACGCATACCGGACTTATCGGACTCGTCGCGAATATCCGAAATACCTTCCAGCTTCTTGTCCCGTACGAGTTCCGCGATCCGCTCCAGCAAGGACTTCTTGTTTACCTGGTATGGCAGTTCGTCGATGATGATGGCTGGACGGTTCTCCTTGCCGAATTCCTCGAAGTGGGTTTTTGCCCGCATGACGACACGGCCACGCCCCGTACGATAGCCATCGCGAACGCCCGATACGCCATAAATGATTCCGGCGGTTGGAAAATCAGGCGCGGGAATGAGTTCGATGAGTTCGTCAATCGTGCATTCTGGGCTTCGCAGCACATGCAATGCGCCGTTGATCACTTCGGTGATGTTGTGTGGAGGAATATTCGTCGCCATACCGACCGCGATACCGGACGAGCCGTTGATCAGCAGGTTCGGAATGCGGGTTGGGAGGACTGAGGGCTCTTTTTCCTTGCCGTCGTAATTTGGTACGAAATCGACTGTGTCCTTTTCGATGTCGGCAAGAATTTCACCGGCAATCTTATCCAGTCGGCACTCGGTATAGCGCATCGCCGCTGCATTGTCGCCATCGACCGATCCAAAATTCCCCTGACCATCCACCAGTGTGTAACGCAGTGAAAAGTCCTGTGCCATCCGCACCAGCGTGTCGTAAATCGACTGGTCGCCGTGCGGATGGTATTTACCCATCACTTCGCCTACGACGCGCGCGCACTTCACATAGGGACGATTCCACACATTATTCATTTCATGCATCGCAAATAAGACACGGCGATGCACAGGCTTGAGTCCGTCCCGCACGTCCGGCAATGCGCGTCCGACGATCACACTCATGGCGTAATCGAGATAACTCTTGCGCATCTCCTCTTCAAGAGAAATGGGGATTGTTTCTTTGGCGAATTGATCCATTGCGAGTCGGTTTTCTAGAGCGGAAGTTGGCTGGAGTTTGATGTATGAACAATCGACGACCGAGACACATCAAACATTGGATTTTAGCATGCGACGCCTTCCGAACGACTGCATTTGACACCGGGTATGCCCTGCTGCTGCGCAGTCTGCATGTTAAAAACGGCTGTCAAACTTAAAGACTATCAACGACTGAAATGAATAAAAATTTTGCAACAGAAATATAGGGAGCAAAATTGCAGAACAAAAAGTTGATAAAACTGCATGTGCAGTAAATTGCACAAATCACATAAATCGCAAAACAGAAGGGGAAAATCCTGACATCCAACGACCGCAAAATTGGTATGAATCAACTAAACGTCATTAATTACCGCAATCGAAAACTTGCACGTGGTAAACTTATCACTTGCCTTGCATTGGGTGGGCAGGTCACTATTAAGGCTCGTGATGTTTCAGTGAAATTGCGACTTGCCTATGAAAATCCTGCAGATTTGCAGGTTTTTTTTTGCAAAATCCATATGTTTTCGCGCATCCGTTGGATTAATACAACGGATATGCAAAAAGCGAGATAACTCCAAATAGCTGCATTCGCTCTATATCAAGCATATGGCAAAATGGAGTTAACTAAAGATCATTGCATGTGAACAACGTTATAAAATGATGATCTAATAGCATATGGTAGTATCGGTTCGTTTTATAAATGTTGTCTATTTGTTGCGCAGTTCATCTGCGGATATCTCCAACCAAGAGGAAAAATATGAATAATTTAGCAAAACTCGTCTTTGCTGCGTCCGCAGTCGTATCGTTCTCTGCATCAGCTCAGCAAGACATCAAAGCCGCATCCCCTGTCAGCGCATACGTGCAAGACAGCCGCGGCATCGTCGTCCGTGATCCGTTTGGTCTCTGCTGGCGCACAGGTTACTGGACACCTGCCGACGCAGTTCCAGGTTGCGACGGCGAACTCGTCAAGCCAGTAGCAGCACCAACGCCTGCCCCGGCACCGGCACCTGCCCCCGCACCGGCACCTGCTCCTGCACCTGTAGCACCGATTTCCGAAAAAGTGACATTCGCAGCCGATACCTTCTTCGACTTCGACAAGGCTGTCCTGAAACCGGACGGCAAAGCGAAGCTCGACGACCTCGCAGGCAAACTCAAAGGCATGAATCTCGAAGTCATCATCGCTGTCGGCCACACTGATTCGATCGGTAGCGACACGTACAACCAGAAGCTGTCGGTTCGCCGCGCTGAAGCTGTCAAAGCCTACATGGTTTCCAAGGGAATCGAAGCTAACCGTGTTTACACTGAAGGCAAGGGCGAGAAGCAACCAGTTGCTTCCAACCGCACCTCCGATGGCCGCGCGAAAAACCGCCGCGTTGAAATCGAAGTCGTCGGTACTCGTACCCGGTAATTCAACTGTTTGAATTCCAGCCCCGCTTCGGCGGGGTTTTTTTATGGCTGTCGCAATTCTCTCAATCCCAGCTGAAATTCCGCATTCCCGTTATGATCCAGAGTATGAACGCCGACCCCTTAGAACTGAAAAAATTTAGTGATCTTGCACACCGCTGGTGGGATCCGACATCCGAATTTCGCCCGCTCCATGAAATCAATCCATTGCGGCTTGAGTGGATCAATGCAAAGACCCCGCTTGCAGGCAAAACTGTGGTCGATGTTGGCTGTGGTGGCGGTATATTGGCGGAGTCCATGGCACACAAAGGAGCGCAGGTAACCGGCATCGATCTTTCCGAAAAGGCGCTGAAAGTCGCGGATCTTCACAGCCTGGAGTCAGGGATTGAAGTTCGCTATGAAATGATTTCAGCGGAGCAACTCGCGGAGCGGGAACCTGGGCGATATGATGTGGTGACTTGCATGGAAATGCTGGAGCATGTTCCCGATCCGGCTGCAGTGGTCCGAGCATGTGCGACGCTCGTAAAGCCAGGTGGCCATGTATTTTTTTCCACCATCAATCGCAATCCAAAATCATATTTGTTTGCAGTCATCGGCGCTGAATACGTGCTTCAGTTATTGCCGAAAGGAACGCATGACTACGCGAAGTTCATTACACCAGCCGAGCTAGCACAGTCCATTCGGAATGCAGGATTAACGTTGAATGGCTTCAAAGGCATGACATACAATCCTTTCACAAAAATATATTCACTCAATCAGGACACTGATGTGAATTATCTGGCGGCTTGCACACGCTCCGCATAACTCCCAAAGCGCCCGACTGAACACGGGGCGTCTCTGTTCGATACTTATACCTGCCAACCTGAATGCACTTAACAACTCCTCGCGCAATATTATTTGACCTCGACGGCACACTTGCAGATACCGCTCCCGATTTGACCGGCGCAATGAACAGATTGCGCGTCGCACGGGGCTTGCCGCCCACACCTTACGAAACGTTGCGCCCGGTGGCGTCAGCTGGAGCGAGAGGATTGATAGGTGCTGCGTTCGGACTGCAGCCCGGCGACGAGGAATACGAGGAGCTGAGAGTTGCCTTCCTCGACAACTATGCATCGGCGCTGGCGCAGGATAGCCAGTTGTTCGACGGAGTGCCTGCACTGCTTGAATCCCTCAGAGGTCTTGGCCTGGCATGGGGAATCGTGACCAATAAGGCGGCCCGATTCACTGATCCATTGGTGCCGTTGATCGGACTTCAGCAAGCCGGATGCGTGGTGTCCGGTGACACTACGCCACATGCAAAACCCCATCCTGCCCCGCTGCTGGAAGCGGCCAGCCGACTCGGCATGCGCCCCGGGGATTGCTGGTACGTTGGCGATGACTTGCGGGATATTCAGGCGGGCCAGGCCGCCGGCATGGCTACCATCGCGGCCGCCTGGGGTTATTGCGGGGATGCTCCGCCGGTGACCTGGAATGCCGATGCGGTTGCCGATTCCCCAATGCAACTCATTGAATTAATTCGGCGTCTCAGCTCTTGAATCTTGGGCATCAAGCCCAAGCTTATAGGCTACAATGGCAATACTGCTTATCGGGGGCGACCTGGTTTCGACAGGGGTTGCAAAGCAGCGCAGGGCATACCGAGGACTGGTTACCTCGTAAATACATCCAGAAATGCTTAAATGCAAACGATGAATCTTACGCTCTCGCAGCGTAAACCTCTAGAAACCTAAGAACTTTCTAGCTCTACACCGTTTCGTCCCTGGGGCGGGCTGGCAACAGCAGTAGAGTCATATACAGGGAATCGCGTTGCGTCGGGTCACTTGGCGTAACGTTAAACTTAGGTGACTCGCCTAGACGAAGCGTGTGCGTCCGCGTCGGCTGGGTTAAAACCAATTGGCAGCACTAAGTATGTAGAACTGTCTGTAGAGTGCTTCTGGACGCGGGTTCGATTCCCGCCGCCTCCACCATCAATGTTGTTCAAGTAGTTCAAAGAATGCCGAAAGCCTGTGTAAGCATCAATGCTCACACAGGCTTTTTGGTTTCTAATGCCCATGTCGGCGCAGTGTCAGTTCCCAAATTTCCAGCGTGATCCCACGAATAATCGTCATATACGACATCAGAATATGTAATTGAATGACGCCAGGTTCAAGAGTGGATGTGCATGCCCTCCGGAAAGTAAGAAAGGACCAGCGGGAGAACTTCCTGAACTCAATCTCTGCCAAGCCACCGAAAAATTAATTAACTTACAATAGAGTGAATTCGTTTTCCTTCTCTTCAGGGACGTCATGAAAGAACGGCTTGCACGGGATGTCATGCTGATGTCAGCCATAGAACAGACGGACCAGGAAAGACGCATCCTGTCCGATGAAGACCGAATGTATGCCAGCCGTAGCGCGCATGAATTGGCGCGCTGGGAAGTGTCGGACAAGCGATCGGCCATGTCTGTCGAGTTGTTCCTCGCCAAACGTGCAGAGCAAGTGCTGAAGAAAATTGCAGAGCGACATCGCGGGTTTTCAAAGTTCATTGCCCCTGCAAATCTGTGGCGGTTTATCGGGGTGGGTCTGCCCCTTGTCGCGTTTTTATCGGGCTTTCTCGTGGATCGGATAGCCGATCCCCACCGAGTGGATCTCCTTTCCGCACCCTTGCTGTTAATCATCGTCTGGAATGTTGCAGTATATGTTTGGCTATTGATCAGTGCATTCATACCAGCATTCAAAAGGCATCCCGGAGTACCGCTTCGCCTGGCGCGCTTCACCTCCGGACGACTTCCCGCGCGGCGAACGCTGCCCCAGCCCCTGACAGTTGCATTAGGCAGGTTCGGCGAAGAATGGACGCGAATGAGCATGCCGTTGAGCCGCACACGCCTCAATCGCATCGTGCATGTCGGTGCGCTGTGTTTTGCACTGGGCGCCATCCTTTCACTCTATGGACGCGGCGTGTTTACCGAGTATCGCGTGGGTTGGGAAAGCACTTTTCTGAATGCGGAACAGGTACATGCGATGCTGACATTCCTGTTCACGCCCGTCATGTCGCTGCTTCAGCTGCAAGGATTCTCGATCGCCGATGTGCGAGCGTCGCAGTTCACGCAGACGGTATCCGGAACTGAAGGCGCGCGGTGGGTGCATCTGTATGCCGGCACGTTGTTGCTCGTGGTGGTGCTGCCGCGTCTTGCACTTGCGCTGTTTGCAGGCTGGAAGGAGAGCCGGCTGTCGAACCATTTTCCGATCGACCTTGCGCAACCCTACTTCCGCAAGCTCGCCAGCATCGTGGAATCGTCGGCGCCGGCTGTGATGCGCGTTTTTCCGTACAGCTTCACCATCGATGAATTGCGCGACAAGAATCTTTCGCTCGTGGCGCAGATGCTGATCGGCGAACAGGCCCGCGTCATGCTCCGCCCTTCTACCGGTTACGGCGATGCACCCGAGGAATTGCTGGGTCATGCCTCTGTGGCGAAGTCGGAGATCGCGCTTACCGTGGCATTGTTCAACCTGAGCGCAACACCGGAAAAAGAAAACCATGGCGATTTCCTCGATCATCTGGCGCGCGCCGCCCCGGGAAAGTTACTGGCCTTGATCGACGAGTCGGCATACCTGGAACGCGTGGGTGACGGCTCGGGAAGCGCATCGCGCATCGAGGAGAGGATTGCGCTTTGGCGACAGTTCTGCGAACTGCACAAGGTACATGCCGTGATCGTCAATCTGATTAATCCGAGCAAATATGCGGACGAACTCGACCGCGGCCTGGCGACGCTCGACCGCTCGCGATGAACGATACGGCACAAAAAATTCAGTTCGCCCTCATCTCGCATACCAATGCCGGCAAGACGACGCTTGCCAGGACGCTGGTCGGAATAGACGTCGGCGAAGTGCGCGATGCACCCCATGTCACCTCCCTGTCCGAGTCGCATACGCTTCTGTCTACGCCGGACGGCGACACATTGCAGCTTTGGGATACGCCGGGCTTCGGCGATTCGGTACGGCTATTGAAGAGGCTGGGTATATCCGGCAATCCGATCGGATGGTTCCTGCGGGAAGTGATAGACCGCTATCGTGACCGTCCATTCTGGTTGAGCCAACAGGCGATGAGAACCGCCCGCGAAGAAGCCGATGTCGTGTTGTATCTGGTGAACTCCTCGGAGAACCCGAAAGACACCGGTTACCTGGCGCCAGAAATGAAAATTCTGCAATGGCTGGAAAAGCCGGTCGTGGTGCTGCTCAACCAGATGGGACCGGCGCGCCCCTTCGCCGAAGAGCAGGCCGAACAGTTGCGCTGGGCAAAGCATCTCGAAGACTACCCGGTGGTACGGAAAGTCATCGCACTGGATGCGTTTGCCAGGTGCTGGGTGCACGAGCGGGTATTTTATGAAACCGTAAGCGACCTGATCCCGGTAGACAAAAAGGATGTCTTTGCCCGTCTGGTAAAAATATGGGAGCAAAACCACGAGGCGCGCCTGCACGGTGCCATGCAATTGCTGTCGGAACAGCTTATCGAGGCCGCAAGAGATAGCGAGCCAGTGGATACGACCGTCAGTCCGATCCTTGGCCCGGTGCTCAATGTGATCGGCATGGGTAAGCAGCGCGAATCCAAACGGGTGAACGAGGCAATGAGCACATTGATGACGCGGCTGAACGATCGGATACTGCGCACCACCACCGGCCTGCTGGCGCTGCACCGGCTTGACCCTGGCGCTGCGACGGAAATAAATGAACGGGTGAACAAGGGCTTTGTCGTGCAAGCGCCTGTCGATACGAAACAGGCAGGTTTGCTGGGCGCATTGCTATCCGGCGCTGCCACGGGTGTATCGGCGGATTTGATGGCCGGCGGCATGACGTTCGGCGCCGGCGCCCTAATCGGCGCGATCGCCGGCGCCCTCACCTTTACCGGTGCCACATGGGCCTTCAATGCCTCCACGGACAGAAACGAACCGAAGGTGCGGTTCTCGGATGAATTCCTGCGCACGCTTGTCGTCACGAGCGTATTGCGGTATCTGGCAGTTGCGCACTTCGGGCGCGGCCGGGGCAATTTCGTCGAGAGTGAGGCACCTGCTTTTTGGCAGAACGAAGTCGAGGCGGTGGTAGCGACGAATGAAAGCGTTCTGGCCGGGATATGGCAGGATGCACGGGCAGACGCGAAACGGGACAAGGCGCAGGATGCCTTGACGGAAACACTCAAGCGCATGACTCTGGAGGTATTCGACAAGCTCTACCCGAACCAGATGCGAATGCGATCATGAAGGCATCGCGGCAGCGCGTCGCGTGCTGCAGGCAGAATCGGAAGCAGACTCGGCAACCTCGCAACCTTCTTCAGCGCCGCCATCCGCCATGCCTGCCACCGTGGAAGCCATGGCCGCGGAAGTGATGGTGGCGATGCCCATATCCATGATGCCTGCCGCCGCCGCTTCGGTAGTTCAATCCAAAGTTGAGATGCACCGGCGGCCCGACGTAAACCGGCGGACCATAGCCATATACCGGCGCAGGCAGGACATACGTCGGGGCGGCAACGTAAGGCTGATCATAGGAATGCGCCGAATATGTCCCATAGCTTTGGTCATACGGCGACACGACAGCGCATCCCGAGAGCGCCACGGCAACAACTACGGGCAAGAATAAACGGTTCATAGAATCCTCGACTAGGTGAACGATTAGACGCGCATGTTGCTCTGCGGTTCTTGCCTGCTTGACCAATATGTTGTCATGGCCCCCTCGAAGCGGAACGTCATCCACGCGAGGAAAGCTGGCGTTCGAACGCCTTTTCCCTTTTGTGCTCCCGGACTGCGAATACAGCCCAGATCGCCGCGGGCAACCAGCCAATGAGCGTTACCTGCAGGATCAAACAGATGATGCCGGCCACAGGGCGGCCGATCGTAAAGAATGCGATGAAGGGAAGAACGATTGCTATGAAGGTACGCATGGTGTGTCCTCAAGGAAAGCGCCGGATTGATCCGTCTGCGTGTTTGGCTTGATGATCCGCATTGAAGTCGCTGCTGATGCCGCCTCACAATCACATTGACTTATCCGGTTTGCAATGCAGGATAGACACCTATGGCAAAAGAACTATCCCATGGTCTTTGTATCTGAATGTCATATCGTTTCACCGGTCTGCACAATGCAAAGGAGAAATTTATGGCCCAGGAATCCAGACACATGACGAATGAAGCCGATATCGGCAGCGGCAAAAGGACACCCGGACAGCAGGATATCGATCGCGCCGTGGAAGACGTCAATGTTCCTCTTCCCCAGGTCGGCTCACCGCGCGACGGCAGTCACCTGACGCAGGGCCTGGAAGAGCAGGCCTTTTACCAGCGCGAAGGATTTCACCAGGACGAGCTTCCTGGTCGAGTGCTGCAAAGCGGTGACCATATTGCGCGTATTGTTGCTGTGAAGCAGCCCGACGACACGTTCGAAGCCCAGGTGTATGTTCGTCTCGCACGTGAACCGGAAGTGGCGGAAACCTATATTCCCGTCGGACACTATGGTTCGGAAGCAGCCGCCATGGAAGCAGCGGAGGAAAGGGCAAAGCGTGCGTTTGACGAGCACGAGTTTTGATGCTTTGCGATGTAATCTGGTTTTGCACAGGTGATTGCCTGACGAACAAAGTGGCCGGCTGACGCTGAACAACTTCGCGCAGCAGATCAATCCAGCGTGTGGGGCAAGCTGGCCACACCCCCTCGACTGCTTGCTTGCTTGCAGGATGGCCAAGTGCCTCTGTACAGTACGTTTTGTGTCCCGGGAAAGTGACTGGAGTGCCAGAAATTTGGTCCGGATTGCATGCCTGTCGTGAAACCGATACGCTTATGCGATATTCAAGACAGCAAAAGGTTATGTTCAGCAATCGTATTCCCCATTCCGTTCTGACTTCTGCAATCGTAGCGCTTTCATCCTCCTTTCTTTTCGGCCTGTCGGGCTGTCAATCGGATAAATCCTCAACACCGGGCAATGTTTCCACCGGATCGATTCCCGGCAAGGGAATCAATATCTATGCTGCCGGCGATATCGCCGACTGCAAGAAGGTCAAGCCCGAAAAAAGCGGTGCAGCCAAAACGGCAGCGCTTATTGAAGCCCGTCTCGCCGAAGACCCTGATGCGGTAGTGCTTTCGCTCGGCGACCATACTTATCCCGTCGGGTTGCACGAGGAGTTCACCTACTGCTACGAGCCGACGTGGGGACGCTTCAAGGATCGCACCTATCCGACCCCGGGAAACCATGAGTACTACACTCCGAAAGCAGTCGGCTACTACGCCTATTTCGGCACGATTGCGGGACCGGGGCAGCGCGGTTATTACAGCTTCAGGCTCGGCAACTGGCATGTAGTTTCGTTGAACAGTTATCTGAAGCCGGAGGAACACCAGGTACAGATGGAGTGGTTGAAAGCCGATCTGGAGAAGAACAAGGCACGCTGCACGCTCGCCTTCTGGCATCACCCCTTTTACAGCTCAGGCGGGCATGGCAGCAGCCCGCGCATGAAAGACGCATGGAAGCTGCTCGTGGACGCAGGCGCCGACGTGGTACTGAGTTCCCACGATCACGACTACGAGCGCTTTGCACCGCAGGATGAGAACGGACGGGAGGACGACCAGCGCGGGATGCGGCAATTCGTTGTCGGCACCGGCGGTGCGGAACTGACGCCGTTCTGGTTCAGAAAATCCAACAGCGAGGTCAGCGACAATTCATCATTCGGCGTGCTCAGGCTCAACCTGAAACCCACCGGTTACGAATGGGAATTTTTACCGATCGATAAGGACGGTTTCCGCGACCGCGGCGCGGCGCTTTGCAATTCTTCATGATGCCGGTCATGCAGGAGGCAATTCACGATGATATGGTAGCCAAATGATCACGCATGCGCGTCGCAGGCATGCGGCCTTTCCCGGGAAACCAACATGCCCAATTCCACTTCCGAATCCTTGCGCCTGTTTTATGCATTGTGGCCCGACAATGCGACACGCACGTCGTTGATGCAATTGCAGTCAGGCGTGCATGGACGCCTGATTCCCTATGCCAACTTGCACATCACCCTCGCCTTTCTCGGCCAGCAACCCGTCTCTGCCTTGCCGGTGCTGAAAGACATACTTTCCGAATTGCCGGCGTCACCAATGATGCTGAACCTCGATCGGGTCAGCTATTTCAATAAGAACAGGATTGCATGGGCGGGAATGCACGATGTTCCGGAGGAGTTGATCATCCTGCAACGCAGCCTGGTGAGTGCGCTGGCCGAGAACGGGATTCGTTTCGACAGTCATTCCCATTTCAAGCCGCATGTAACGCTTGCGCGGGATGCCGCGCCGCCGTCCGATATGGTGTTCGACCCGATTGCATGGCGGGCTGACCAGGTGGTATTGGTGCAGTCCGTTACTGCCAGTGAAGGCCCGACTTATCATGTACTGGAAAGTCGTTCGCTGGCGGAAAATACGCGCATGGCGGATGAACGCGGGCCGGGCGCCAGTCCCGTTCTGTAGACAAGTTTTTGTGAACGCCGACTGCATGGCGCCGCCTAAGCAAGTCAGGCAGGGGTTTTCTGATCCGCATCCTGGGCAAGCTTGCGCAACACCTGAGCAGCGGCAGTCAGCCCGAACGAGGCGGTAACCACCATCGATGACCCGAAGCCGGCACAATTCAGTCCGGTCACACCGGTGCTGTCATCGCTGTCGTCCGTTTCGCATGCGCCCGCACTTTCGGGGAACCGCAGCGGTTCGGTCGAAAACACCGCATCGATACCAAACTTGTTTTTAGTGCCGCGGGGGAAACCGTACTGCGCGCGCAGTCGCTTGCGTACCTTCGCCAGCAACGGTTCCTGTTCGGTCCGGCAAAGATCGCGAATTTCGATTTTTGTCGGATCGGTTTGACCGCCGGCGCCGCCGATGGTGATCAGGCGCATCTTGTTTGTCCTGCAATAGGCGATCAGTGCTGTTTTTGCCCGCACGTTGTCGATGGCATCGATGATGTAGTCGAAGCGCCCCGGCGTGATCATTTGCGCAAGGTTGTCCTCGGCAATGAAGTCTTCCACTTCCGTGACGCGGCAGTAAGGATTGATCTGCGCCACCCGCTCGGCCAGCGCCGTCACCTTGGCCTTGCCCAGCGTGTCGGTCAGTGCATGGATCTGGCGATTGATATTCGACTCGGCGACGTTGTCGAGGTCGATCATCGTGATGCGGCCGATCGCGCTTCTTGCCAGGGCCTCAACAATCCATGAACCAACGCCGCCGACACCGATGACGCACACATGCGCATCGCGAAAACGGGCGAGCGCGGCTTCGCCGTAGAGGCGGGCGATACCGCCGAAGCGACGGTCGAAATCGATCTCTTCTTGCGAAGAAGACAAATAGGGATTCAGGGGAAGGACAGTGCTCATGGCGTCATTTTAACGGAGCGCAACGGAAATGTTCTTGTGCGGCATATTTTTGTCGCTTTCTGTTAGCGCTTTGGGTATCGTTGAATCGTGTTTCCCTCTGCCCCGCTTCTGCAACTCATCCTGGTGTCGTTAATGGCGCATATCGCGCTGGCCGGGTCGCGCATCACCACGTCCCTGTATGCACTGTCCCTGCATGCGTCCGAATTGACCATCGGCATCCTGATCGCCCTGTTCTCCCTTTTTCCAATGATGTTCGCCGTCGCCGCGGGAAGGCTGGTCGATCGCATCGGCATCATGAAACCGATGCTCGCCGGTTGCCTCGCCATGAGTGCGGGCTGCGTGTTGCCAAGCATGTTCGGCGGCCTGCCGGTGCTATACCTGGCAGCCATTCTGATCGGAACAGGATTCATGGCGGTGCAGGTTTCGTCGCAGCATTGCGTGGGAGCGATCAGTGCGGCCGGAAGCCGGTCGCTGAACTTTAGCTGGCTCGCGCTCGGCTATTCGGTATCGGGCTTTTGCGGACCGGTGCTTGCGGGTTTCATCATCGATCATGCGCAGTACAACATTTCCTACGCGGCGTTTTTTTGTTTTGCGATCGCTGCGCTGTGCCTGACTACGTACGGAAGGCTTGCGCAACTGCCGCTCGCACCACAGCAAAAACCGCCGCAGGCCGCCAGCGCGCTCGATCTCCTGCGCAATACCGACATGCGGCGCATCTACTTCGTCGGCACATTGCTATCGGCTGCCTGGGACCTGTTCACATTCGTCCTGCCGATTCATGGATCACGCCTCGGTTTTTCGGCATCGACCATCGGACTGATACTCGGCTGCTTCTCCGCCGCCACATTCGTCGTCCGTCTAGGCATGCCATGGATTTCCCGCCGGTTCTCGGAGTGGCAGGTGCTGGCCAGCGCCCTGCTGCTGTCGGTGCTGTGCTATGGAGTGTTCCCATTGATGCGCGAACCGCTGTCATTGATGACGGTAGCCGCGGTCCTCGGCCTGGCCGTTGGTTCCAGTCAACCCAACATGCTCGCACTGCTGCACCATGCCGCGCCCGCAGGACGCGCAGCGGAGGCCGTCGGCGTGCGCATCACCATCGGCAACGCCTGCCAGGTGATCCTGCCGCTCGCCTTCGGCGGCGCGGGGGCCGCTCTCGGACTATCTGCGGTATTCTGGAGCATGGGCGCGATGATCGGCGCCGGCGTGCCGATTGCCTGGCGCAATGCGAAAGCCAAAAAACAAGGATGACAACATGACCGATTTATTTGACACCGCACCGGGCTTCGACCAGCCGATCGCGGTACTGAAGCATTGCCACGACCGCATCCGCAAGCAGCTTGCAACGCTGGAGAGGCTCGCGTCGCATTTGCCGCGATCCGGTGCCGACGCCGACGCGCAGCAGGCTGCGAAGGCGGTCCTGCGTTATTTCACGCAGGCCGCCGGCAAGCATCATCAGGACGAGGAGCAGGACCTGCTGCCGGTGCTGCGCGTGGTGGCGCAGGGAGAAGATGCGGCGTTGCTGGACAACCTGATGCCGGAGTTACTGAAGCAGCATCGCGAGATGGATGCGGCATGGGAGACCTTGCAATCCCCGCTGGAAGCAATCGCGGCAGGCACTGCATCGGAACTGCCGACCGACGCAGTGCGGCGATTTTCCGAGATGTATACTGCCCACATGAAGGAAGAAGAATCGCACATCGCACCGATGGCCAAGCGCTTGTTCAGCGACGCGCAGATGCAGCAACTCGGCGACGCGATGCGCGCCCGCCGCGGCCTCACCGAACAATAAAAGGACAACCCATGTCGATTGCCAATTTACGCAAGGATTACAGTCACGCCAGCCTGTCGGAGACGGATGTCGATCCGGATCCGATTGCGCAATTCAAGCGCTGGTTTGACGAGGCCATCTCGGCGCAAATCCCGGAGCCAAATGCGATGGGCGTGTCGACGGTCGGCGCCGATGGCCGTCCCTCGTCGCGTATCCTGTTGATCAAGGACGTCAATGAACGCGGCTTCACCTGGTTCACCAACTATGACAGCCGCAAGGGACGCGAACTGGCCGCCAATTCGCATGCGGCGTTGCTGTTTCACTGGGTTGAACTGGAGCGCCAGGTGCGCATCGAGGGCTCGGTGGAACGCACCGCAGCGGAGGAAAGCGAAACCTATTTCAACAGCCGGCCGTTGAAGAGCCGCATCGGCGCGATTGCGTCGGCACAAAGCCAGCCTGTCGACAGCCGCGAACGGCTTGAAAAACAGTTTGAAGCGGCGGAACAGCAGTACGGTGAATGTCCCGCACGTCCGCAACATTGGGGCGGCTACCGGTTGAAGCCGGAATACATTGAATTCTGGCAAGGCAGGCGATCACGCCTGCACGACCGTATTGCCTATGTCCTGCAACAGGACGGCAGCTGGCTGAGGCAACGGCTGCAGCCCTGACTGACGTCCGTAATCGGCGCTTTTTATCCCACCTTGCTGTTGATCCGCTCGGAGAACGTCTTCCTGAATTTCGCCACTTTCGGCGCGACGACGAATGCGCAATATCCCTGCAACGGATGCTGGCGGAAATAGTTCTGATGATATTCCTCGGCCTTGTAGTAGATTTCGGCCGGGCTCAGCTCCGTGACGATGGGCGCGTCCCATACATTCGCCATCTCGGCAATGACATGCTTGGCCGTGTCCTGCTGCTCCGGTGAATGGTAGTAAATGACCGAACGGTACTGGGTGCCGACATCGTTGCCCTGCCGGTTCAGCGTGGTCGGATCGTGGATGGTGAAAAAGATTTCGAGCACTTCACGATAGGTGACGACGTCGGTATCGAAGGTGATCCGCACCACTTCCGCATGACCTGTCGTGCCTTCGCACACTTGCTCATACGTCGGATTCGGCACGCGTCCGCCGGTATAGCCGGACTCCACCTGTTCGACGCCTTTCAATTCCTGGTAGACGGCTTCCAGACACCAGAAGCATCCTCCGCCCAGGGTTGCAATTTCGGTTGCCATGATTCACTCCGGTTATTCAATGGTTACGACTCTAGCGCAAAGCCTTGCGGCTGCCTATGACATTCGATTATCCGCCGCAATTTCTTGATCGTGCTCAATTTGATCCAACGCGTTTCCGGCATAGGGCCCCTTCCTCCCCGCACGGCTGATTTTCGGCATAATGAACGAAATTTCCTGGAATTCAGATGTCTACTCCCATTCTGCAAGCGGTGCCGCCGGAATTCGACAGCCGGCATTTTCGGCAAGCGCTGTCCCAATTCGCCACCGGCGTTACCGTGATCACCACCTGCCTGCCGGACGGCAGCTTTCTCGGCTTGACGGCAAGCTCATTCAATTCCGTATCGCTGGACCCGCCGCTGGTGTTGTGGAGCCTTGCGCAAGGCGCGAGCAGCCTGCCGGTATTCACCGGCAACTCCCATTACGTGATCAATATTCTCGCGGGCGACCAGGCGGCGCTGGCGGAGCGGTTTGCGATGCGGATCGAGAATCGCTTCGAGGGTGTGGACTTTGTCCTGTCACATACCGGCCTGCCGATTTTAAAGGGTGTCGCGGCTTGGTTCGAATGCCATAACCGTAGTCGTTATCCGGAAGGCGACCACGTGATTTTTGTGGGGGAAGTGGAACGCTGCGATGTGTCGCCGCGCCCGGCGCTGGTGTTTCATGGCGGGCGTTTTGTTTCCACGCAATTAGGAAATTAGCGGACGGCAAGCTGGATGAAGGCTGCTTCTTTCCTGGAGCGACGGTACTCAAGTCGTCGAATCCCCTGGTCGTTTTTCACTACGCATTGATTATGCAACTGCGCCACAAGCAATAAAGAGGCTTCGCGATCGGAATTTGCCCATTCGCCCCCTTCATTCGCCACCTTCTCCAGCAGTCCATCAGTCGACACGTACGCTGATACGGTCGTACCTGCCATGACTGTCGAAGGCGCTGATGTCATACCGGCCGGGCGCCGGAAATTCAACGAACTGTTCCCCGGCCTTTGCCTGATGCGACAACAGTCGGCCGTTCACCATCCAGTTAATGTCCTCACGCGAGCCACGAATATCGAGCCGGGCACGGGGAACCGCGCCGTTCGTTGCGCGGCGCAGAACTTCACCATCATTCAACCCGACGATCTTGATTGACGCAGCAGGGCGATACGCCTGTGCGCAGCGGGGCGTCCATGGCGGCGGCGTCACATTTTTGCGCAACCCTGCATCCAGCCACGGCTCGAGCGAGGCCGGCCAGCGTGCGGTCTGCCGCTGCGCGAACGGTTCCGCAGTGCAGTCCGGCATGACGCGCAGCCCGCTTGCGTGGTCGACGAAATAGGTCAGCGTCGGCGTACCGGCCTGAAGACGGTCCGCGAATGTCGGGGGAGCAGCGCCGGCGAGCGTCCACGCGGTGCGCTGGATCGGGCATAGCGCAGGGTCCGTCCCGGCCGCGCGGGTGCCGAGCGGCCAGCATATTTTTTCCTGCGTAACACTGTCCGGAGCCGGGTTCGGACTGGCGGCACGCCCGCCGGGCAGGGCAGTGAAAATATCCGCCAGCAGCGGTGCCGCGACGTTGGCCCCGAAAAATCCCGGGTTGGGTGTGCCGTCCGGCCTGCCGACCCAGACGCCGACGGTATAGCGATTGCCGACACCGACGGCCCAGGCATCGCGGAATCCGAAGCTGGTGCCGGTTTTCCATGCAATGCCGCGGTACCCGCCCTGCCCCTCGACCGCCCTTCCGATCGGACCGCCGGTCTCGAGGATGTCGCGCACGATGAACGCTGCCCCTTCACTCATCATGCGCTGTTCCCGTTTGGGCGCATCGGGTGTAAATCGCGGGACGGCCGCTAGTCCCTTCCGTGCAAACGCGGCATAGGCGCCGACCATGTCCTCGAGCGTGGCGCCGGCGCCGCCGAGAATTACGCTGAGGTTAGGCGTGCCGCCGCGCGGGAATTCAAGCGCAAGCCCGCCCCGCCTGAGCATGGCGACGAAGCGCGTCGGACCGAGTTGTTCGAGTACTTCCACCGCCGGCACGTTGAGCGACTTGACCAGCGCCTCCGAAACGCTGACCGGGCCGTGGAAAGATTGCTGGAAATTGCCCGGCTGGTAGCCGGAGAAGGATTGCGGGGTATCGGACAGCAGCGATTCGGAGTGAATCATGCCCTCGTCGAGCGCGAAGGCATACAGGAAAGGCTTGAGCGTCGAACCGGGCGAACGCGCTGCCCTCACCATGTCGACATGGCTGAAGCGATCGTCGTCGCTGAAGTCCGCCGAACCTGCATAAGCCAGTACTTCCATGCTGGCATTGTCGAGCACCATCGCCGCCAGCGAGACGCGCGGCGGCAAGGTTCGCGCACGGTCGGCGAGCAGCGCTTCCACCGTGGCCTGGGCGCCTGCATCGATCGTCGTGTCGATTTTTGCTTTGCCGGCAGCACCACGCTTCAGTCGCTCCGCCAGCAGCGGCGCAAGCAGCGGCTCGCGGAGGGTCTGCGCAATGACCGGCTCGGTCAGCGCATCGGCGATCGCCGCATCGGGCCAGCGTCCGGACATGCGCCGCAATACCTTGTCGCGGGCGGACTGCGCCCGCTGCGGATAGCGATCCGGCCGCAGCAGCGAGGGCATCTGCGGCAGCACGGTGAGCAAGGCGGCTTCCGCATGGGTCAGGCGGACCGATGGCTTGCCGAGATAGGCGCGGCTTGCGGCTTCCACGCCTTCCAGCACACCGCCCATGGGTGCGTAATTCAGATAGAGGTTAAGGATTTCCGCTTTCGAATAGTGGCACTCGATCTGCAGCGCCCGGATGATTTGCCGCAACTTGCCGGCCACCGTGCGCGGAACCGGCTCGATCAGGCGCGCCACCTGCATGGTGATCGTGGACCCGCCGGAGACGATCTTTCCATTGACCGCCCATTGCCAGCCTGCCCGCAGAAGCGCAAGCGGATTGACCCCCGGATGCCACCAGAACGCGCGGTCCTCATAAGCGACCAGGGCTTCGAGGTAGAGCGGCGAAACCTGCTGCAGTGCGACAGCATGCCGCCACACATGCTGGTTGTCCGGAAAAGCGCGCAATGGTGTACCGTCGCGCGCCAGAACGACCAGTGCATACGGGGAATCGCGTCCCGGCGCGGGTAAGGGAAAGAGCCTGTCGAGCGCCAGCAGCGCCAGCAGCAAGACCAGGGCAACGGCCAGCCAGCGCCAACGCTTGCGAACGATGGCGGACGAAAACCGCCGCCATATCGGCGTTGCCATCATTGCGCTTTCAATTTATCCGCCACCGGCCTGGCCGCAGGGGCATTCGCATTCACGATCGTCAGCGTGTCGGCGCCTCCGTTCAGGCCATAGATATCCGGCCGGTACATGTCTTCCGCATACACGGGCGGCACGATGAACTTCCCTGGCGTCACCACCCGGGCGCGATAGAACAGCGTCAACGGCTGGCTGTCCAGCCGGACCGCAGCGACGAAGCGGTCATCGCGGAACTCCACGTGCTTGATGCGCGAATCGCTCATCGCCTGCGCCGGGTTGACATCGGCGATATTGACCGATGCCATCTGCTCGCCTTGCACGATATTGGTGTTCTCGATTTCCAGGCCGGCCGGTATGCGGTCGACCACCATGCCGGTGCCGATCGGCGTCTTCGAACGGGCTGTGATGCGCATAAGTACCGTTTCGCCGACCTTCAGCGCCCGGCTGCCGATCGGACTGCCGTCCGGTGCATGCATGATCCTGGTCAGATCGATCGGGTCGTTCTTTGCCGCCGGCAGCTTGATCGGATTGCCGGACAGCGACAGCTCCGCGTACAGCGTCGTCTTATGGGTATTGATCACCTTCATGCCGTTGGCGAGATCGCCGGTCGACACTTCACGGAAAAGGGTTGCCTTGCCCGACAGCGCCTCCTGCCCGCCGCCTGCGTCGATGCTGGCTGTCCACTGACTGCCGCTGTCGCCGGCATAGGACCTGCCGACGAGGAACAGTGCCAGTTTTTCCTGTGTACTGAAATAGTGATACGGTGACTTCTCCATTTCAGCGGCAATGACTGCAACCAGGTTGTCGCGGCCCTCCGCCTTGATTTGGTGCCGCTCCAGCAGTGCCGAGGACATTGCCGCATCCCGCAGCGGGCTGCCGTAGTCGGCCCACCACCCGCTGTCGCGCCCCTTGCGTAGACCCTCGGCAATCGCGGTGTCACTCCTGGCCTGATCGCCCATCAGCTTGAGCGCGATGCCAAGCTGGATCAGCGGCAGGCCGGAATGCGCCCGGGCGCGGGATTCATGGAGTTGGCGCAGGGTTGCCAGGGGTGCGCGGTTTTCGCGGGCGAGCACGTAGGCGCCGTAGGCCAGTACATTGAAGCGGCCGTTGTCGGCGGCGCGGTTGTCGGTCCAGACGCTGTTGCCGGCATGGTCATTTGCGCCGGTGCTGGCGGCTGTCGCCGGCATGCGTGACACGCCGTCCTGCAAACCACGCAGCAGGAAGTCGGTTGCCTTGCGGTACATCGCATCGGGCACGCCAAATCCCTGTTCACGCGCATCCTGCAGGAAGCTCGTGACATAGGCGGACAGCCAGTACTCGTATTCGCTGACATTGCCCCACAGGCTGAAGCCGCCGTTCGGTGCCTGCATCGCGGACAGGCGGGCGACCGCCTTGTCGAGCATGTCGATGCGCTGCTCACGGGTGTACGGTTTCAAACCGAAGCGCCGCGCGGCGTCCTCATCGACGAAGACATGCGGGTAGGCGGTGCTGGTGGTTTGCTCCGTGCAGCCGTACGGGTAGCTCAGTAAGCCCTGGATGGCGGAGCGCACATCGATCGGCGCCTTGTCCGACAACACCAGGTGCGCCAGCGCGGAACCGCGATGCAGGCCGGACAGTTCGGCATCCTTGAGATCCAGGGTTTCGCCCGGCTTGATGCTGAAACGGCGCGTGAATTGCTGTTGCGGCGTCGGCGCCTGCACCATTAACGGAAACTGGCGTTCCAGCTTGATCTGCTGCCCGTTGACCTTGACCGAAATGGTATGCAGCCCCGGTATCGGCCGCGCCTCGACCGGGAAACGCAGGGTGCGCTTCTCCTGGTCCTTGAGGGTGACCGACTGATCCCCCTGCTTCATCTGCAAGCCATCGCCGCCGCTCACCGCCACCTTGAGCTGCTGGCCGGTGCTGGACAGATTGTGCAGGTCGAGCGCCACCATCGCGCTGTCGCCGAAGGACAGGAACCGCGACGCGGCGAGTTCCGCCACCAGCGGCGCGGCGACCGTCATGTCCGCGTCCTTGAAGCCGTAGCGGTCTGCACCGGCCACCACCGCCATCAGCCGCAGCGCACCGTTGAAGTCGGGCAGTACCAGCGGTATCTCCGCTTCACCCTGCTCGTTCAATACGACCGGTCCGCTGAACAGGTCGACCAGCTTGACTTTCTTGGGGAGGCTGCGGGTGGGCTTCGGCGTGTTGTCGCCGCCGAATTTCAGCTTGCCTTTCTGCCCCTGCATTTTTTCGATCAGGCGGCCGTAAATGTCGTGCTGGTCGGCGCCGTAGCGCAGCTTGCCGAAGAAGTAGCCATGCGGATCGGGCGACGCGAACCGGGTGATGTTAAGAATGCCCGTGTCCACCGCAGACAGGGTGACGAAGGCCTTCTGGCCTTTCGCTTCCGGCACCTTGACTTTTACCTTGACGGTCGTTTCGGGCAGCACCTTGGGCGGCGCTTCCAGCGTGACATTAAGCTTACGCTCGGCGCGTTCCAGCGGCAGGTGAACGATGCCGAGCGCCCGCGCCGGCGTTACCCGGTCACCCTCATTGCCCGGGCGCAGGACGATCACCGACACATACAGGTCATGTCGTTTCCAGTCACGGTGCAGCGGGATGTCGACCGTGGCCGTTTCGCCTGATACGGCGAGCCGCTTGACCCACAGGGTACGGTCGCCCTCCACCGTCACCAGCGCCTCGCCCTGGTGCGGCGGGGTGATCGTGAGGCGGGCGGTATCGCCGTCGCGGTAAGCGGGTTTATCAAGCTTGAGCGCGACTCGATCGGGCCTGACGCCCTGGGTCTCGTCCGAGCGGGCGCTCCAGCCGGCATAGAAACGGTAGGCGGTTTGCTGCCCGGTTTCCGGGTCGAGAATTTCAAGCCGGTAGCGGCCATAGCGCACCGGCAGGCGCAGCTTGGTGCGCGCGCCGGCGTGCACCGTCACGGTCGATGTTTCGACCAGCTCCTCGCTTTCGGTAAAGCCTGAATGCCAGCCGCGCTGGTCTTCGAAGCGCCAGTAATAGTTACGGTCTTCGCGGAACAGCCGCACTGGCATCGCGGCCGCCGGTTTGATCGTGCCATCCTGTCCGACCCTTATCACTTCGAAGTCGACAGGGCTGTTTTCCCGCGCATACTCGCCGGTGAACAGGGGCCGCACGCCGACCAGCACCGGTGCCGGCCACAGGACGCGTTCGATGCTGCGCACTACCGGGCGGCCGCCGGATTCCAGCAGGCTGATCGTGGCACGCACCGTGAACGGCGAACGGCGCTTTGCCGCCGGCGACAGATCGACATCCAGCTGCCCGGTGCCATCCGCGTCCAGTGCCTGCTCGTCCAGCTCTTTGCGGGTTTTTGCTTCCTCTTCGGCCACGTCGCCGAACTCAAAACCCGGGTACTGCTTGGCGAGCGGATTCTTGTTGCGTTCAAAGTGCGCAACGCCGAGCAGTCGATTTCCTGCTGCCGGCGCACCGTAGAGGTAAGTGCCGCGCAAATCGATGGCGAATTGCTTCTCTGGCGCAAGCGCTGTTTGCTGCGTGTTCAGGTCGAGTTTCATGCGCTCCGGCAAAAATTCCTCGACACCAAATCGGTACACCGTGCCGGGTACCTTGTCAGCCGGATCGCTGCGCAGTTCGAGCGTCCAGAAACCGGTAGGCGCATCCGCGGGCAGTTCCAGCTTCCTGACGAAGTAGCCGGCAAAGCGCTCATCGGGACGCCAGGTGGCGGTAAACTGGCTCTTGCCATCCGGCCGCTTCAGCACCGCCTGGATGGGCTGCGCCGGTACCGGCCTGCCATCGGCATCCCGCGCCAGTACCGACATGTCAAAGCTTTCGCCCGGCCGGTACAGGTTGCGCCCGGAGTAGGCGAACAGCCGCACCGGTTTATAAGGCGCACCGATGACGTCGTATTCGGAGAGGTCAAGCGCCGGTTCCTTCAGCGCGATCATCGACACCTGCTTGTCCTTGCGTGCCAGCACGACCTTCGCATCCTTGGGCTTGTCGGCAAACAGCACATGGCCGTCGCCATCGGTTTCGCTGCGCGCCAGGACCTTGCCCTGGCTGTCGATCCAGGAAATTTCGACGCCCTTGATCGCCTTGCCATCGACCAGTGAACTGACAAAGGCATCGGCGCTCTTGTCGAACAGCCGGACATGCAGGCCGAGATCGCTGACATAGAAATACGTTGTCTGAAATTCGTACCGGAAGCGGCCCGGCTGGCTCATCACAGCAACATAAATTCCAGGCTCCTTCAGTTCCGTGATGCCTTCGACCGGAATGTACGTGACGCCGCGCCGGTTTTGCCGCTGCTCGGTGAGAAAGCGCCCGGCGAACACGCTGTCGGTCAGCTTGCGCAGGTCGTCAAGCTGATCGACATAGACGGCGCCGCGCAGGGAACTGCGGCGCCAGTCATGGTCGCCTTCCTCTTCACCGGCTTCATCGTTGCCGGGGTTGGCAAGTTGTGCTGTTTTGGCGCAATTGATCACGCGATCGAGGAAGCGCGGCAATTGATCGCTTTTGACGCGGAGAAACTGGATATCGACTTCCGGCACATTGACGGTGACCACAGGCAGGCCGCCGTTCTGCTTGGCGGGCAGCACCATGCCGTTGCTGGCGAAATAGTAGGCCGGCGATACCGGGGCTGACAGCACGGAATAGCGCGCTTCCGATGCCAGCTTGGCGTTGCCCCTGGCTGGCAGCCCGGGCTGCACATAGACGACATACCGCGTCTGCGGCTTGATGTGTGGGAAGAACAGCAGGCGCGGGTTCTCCCCCACGACCCACGCGCCGGAAACCGGCTTGCCGCCCTTGGTGTCGGTATCTTCCGGCCTCATGCTGACTTTGTAGGCGG
Source organism: Noviherbaspirillum sp. (assembly GCF_036846085.1). Taxonomy (NCBI): domain Bacteria; kingdom Pseudomonadati; phylum Pseudomonadota; class Betaproteobacteria; order Burkholderiales; family Oxalobacteraceae; genus Noviherbaspirillum; species Noviherbaspirillum sp. The sequence continues at coordinate 35,417 of NZ_DAIUCO010000014.1, forward strand.
CGCCCTTGGCGGCAGGCAGATACGGGACTTCTTCCTGCTCTTCCTGGCTTGCCTGCGTCGCATCGATCGGCGTCGGCATCTCGAATACCTGGATGTATTTGTCGTATCCCTTGCCGGCATCGAGCGGCAGGCTGAAGGTGAGCGCCAGCGCAGGCGCGCCGTCGAGGCTGCGGTCGGCGGCATCGACCAACTGGAACACGGCGGCTGCATCGGTGTTCCCTGCATTGCCGGATTCGCGATGGGTAACGAACCAGTAGCCGGCTGCGAGCAGGACAATGACGGCCGTGGCAAGGCCAATGAGTTTTGTGCGCATGGCGCTCCCCGAAATGAAAGCTGTTTTTTATTGTGATCGCGGAAGAAATTTCCGCGGAACATTATGTCACAGCGGATACGTTTTTATTGTCGTATTTACAATGAATGTGGCTTACCAGTGCCGTCCATCGTTATCTGATCGGCCAGATCGTGGATGCCGCATTAGCGCCGGGCGACCAATGCCCTAAGTGGAGGAGGATGTAAAAAAGGTAGAAAGAATGCCGGTCGAATCGTGCGCAGCGCGGCGCAGTCGATCGTTGATACCCTGCCATTCGGCGTCCTGGGGTGGCGCCTCGACGATAATGAGATCGGCGCCTGCCAGATCCATCGCGCGCAATGCGGCATACAAATCGTGCGCATAGCCATGCGGCGCAACGGGTAACGCCAATTGTGCCGCCACATCCGGCGCGTGCGGCAGCGTGCGCCGCATCAGCGCCACCTTGCGCCCGGCGGTATTGAGTTGCTGCACGATGTCAGGCAGCCGGTCGGGCGCTGACAGAACGACCGGCGTGCGCGGGGCATAGTGCGCATCGAGCGTGCCGGACGCACGCGGGGCGGCGGCATCGGCGGAAGTCGGAAGCCGGCCAATGACACGGGCGATGTCTTCGGGGCTGATGTGCCCGGGCCGCAGCAGGACGGGGCCGAGCACATCCACGCGCGACAGGTCGAGAATCGTTGATTCAATACCGACATCGCTCTGTCCGCCATCGAGAATGCAGCGCACGGCACTATCCGGGCCATCGCCGAATTCGTCTCGTACGTGCCGGGCGGTTGTTGGGCTGACGTGACCAAACTTGTTCGCGGACGGTGCCGCGACACCGCCTTCGCCTGCCTTGAAGGCATTGAGCAACGCCTGCGCCACTGGATGCGACGGGCAACGCAAGCCGATCGAATCCTGTCCGCCCGATACTGCCGATGGAATGGCGGATGCGCGCTTGAGGATGAGAGTGAGCGGCCCTGGCCAGAACGCATCGATCAACGCGCCAGCCAGTGGCGGAATGGATGTTGCCCAGCGGCCGATATCCGCTGCAGGCGCGAGGTGGACGATGACGGGATGATTGGACGGACGCCCCTTGGCGGCATAGATTTTCGCGATGGCTGCCGGATTTTCGGCATCGGCGCCGAGACCGTACACCGTCTCGGTTGGAAACGCGACCAGTTCACCGCTTTCCAGCAGGCGCGCCGCCGCATCGATGTCGGTTTGCGCTGCCATGGAATCAGGCCGGGATGCCGAGGATGCCGCAGGCGGCGAGCAGGCTTTCCTGCGCCTGCGTCAGGGTTGGGGCAACGAAAGTCACATGACCCATCTTCCGGCCGCGCCGAGGGTCGTCCTTGCCGTACAGGTGGAGGTTGGCGCCAGGCAGCGCCAGCACCTTGTCCCAGGCCGGCTCGCGAATCTGTTCGGATGCGCCGTCGAACCAGATATCGCCAAGGATGTTCAGCATGACCGCAGGCGAATGCTGGCGCACATCGCCCAGCGGCAGCCGCGCCATTGCCCTGACCTGCTGTGCAAACTGGCTGGTGACGCAGGCATCGATCGTGTAGTGGCCGCTGTTATGCGGACGCGGCGCCATTTCGTTCACTACAAGCGAGCCATCCTTCAAAACGAAAAACTCGATGCATAGCACGCCGACGTAACCGAGCCGGCTGATGATTTCCAGCGCAGCCGCCTGTGCGCGTTGAGCGCAGGCGGCTTCGACGTTTGGTCCGGGCACGGTGGTGGTAAAGAGAATGCCGTCACGATGCACGTTCTCCGCAATCGGATACACCACCGACTGGGCATTCGCGCCGCGTGCAGCCAGCACCGAAATCTCGTAAGCCAGCGGCAGCATTTTTTCGAGCACGCACGCAACTCCGTTCATGCCGGCAAATGCCGCGCGCGCTTCGTCGCGGCTGCGCACCCTTACCTGACCTTTGCCGTCATAACCCATGCGCACGGTCTTCAGGATGCCTGGCAGCAGATGATCGGGAATCTCATCGAGGTCCGACTCCGCGTAAATCACCTTGTAGGGCGCGGGCAGCACGCCGGAACGGTCGGCGCATTCGGTGAAAAAGCGCTTTTCTTCGATGCGGTCCTGGGCGATCGATACGCAAGACGCTGACGGAGCGACGAAGACGCGTTCCGCCAGTGTCGCGAGGCTTTGCGCCGGGACATTCTCGAACTCGGTCGTCACGGCGACGCACTGGTCCGCCAATGCATTCAGTGCCGCCGCATCGGTATAACCGGCGCTCAGCAAATGGTCCGACGCATGGCCGGCGGGACAATCGGCGGCCGGTTCCAGCACCGCCACTTTAAAGCCCATTTTCTGCGCGGCATGCACGAACATGCGGCCTAGCTGGCCGCCGCCCATCATGCCGAGCCAGGTTGCGGGCGTTGCAGATGGGAGAAAGGGGTGATGAAAATCGCTCATACCGGAAGTGTCATTGCTTGCGCGGCCTGGGTTTGCTTGCTGCGGAATTCCAGCAGGCGGGCAGCCAGCTTGTCGTCGGTCGCCGCCAGCATCGCGATCGCCGTCAGCGCCGCATTGGCGGCACCGGCTTCACCGATGGCAAAGGTGGACACCGGGATGCCTTTCGGCATCTGGACGATGGACAGCAGCGAATCCTCGCCGCGCAGATATTTGGAAGGGACCGGTACACCAAGCACCGGTACGATGGTTTTCGCCGCGAGCATGCCCGGCAAATGCGCCGCACCGCCGGCGCCGGCAATGATCGCGCGCAGGCCCCGTTCACGCGCCGATTCCGCATAGGCGAACATCTGGTCCGGCATGCGGTGCGCGGAGACGACCTGCGCTTCATGCGGAATGCCGAATTCCTTCAGCATCGCAACCGCATGCTGCATGACTTCCCAATCCGACGAGGACCCCATCACCACGCCAACGAGCGGCGTACCTGCATGCGTGCTTGCGAGCGAGTCTGTCATATCAATCCTTTAACGACGAGCCGGTCAGGCGCATCAAGGCCTCGCGGTATTTCGCACCTGTTTTTTCGATGACGTCGGCAGGCAATGCCGGTGCCGGCGCAGTCTTGTTCCAATCAGTCAAGGTTTCGAGATAATCGCGCACGAACTGCTTGTCGAACGACGGCGGCGACATGCCCGGCGCATAGGAATCGGCGGGCCAAAAGCGGGACGAGTCCGCTGTCAACACTTCATCCATCAGATGCAAAACGCCATTGTCATCGAGGCCGAATTCGAACTTGGTATCGGCGATGATGATGCC
>NZ_DAIUCO010000015.1:0-38259 GCF_036846085.1 Noviherbaspirillum sp.
GAAATCGACGGTCGCTTCGCCGACGATGCCGCGATCCCTGCCACGCACCATGCCGCCGGCGAGGATGACTTCGCATTGGGGGTTATCCGCCAGGATCGCCGCGACGTTCAGGTTGTTGGTGACCACGTGCAATCCCTGGTGCCGGGTCAGGGCGCGCGCCACTTCCTCCGTCGTAGTACCGATATTGATCAGCAGGGAGCACCCGGGTGGCACGCGCTCCGCCACCGCGGCTGCGATGCGGCGCTTGGCATCGATATTCATGACCTGCCGCTGGCTGTAATCGATGTTCTCCACCGACGACGGCATGCCCACGCCGCCGTGATAGCGGGCCAGCAATTTCGCCTCTTCCATCTGCTTGACATCGCGCCGGACGGTTTGCGGCGTAACGCCGAGCTGCTGCGCCAGCTCCTCGACCGACATCGTCACACGTTGCTTCACGACATCCAGCAACCGTCTTTGACGTGGATTAAGGGTCATGCCGTTTCTCCTTTGCAAACTATCAAATAGCGCTGAATAATCAAAACGAACAGAAACGAAAAAGTAAACTCAATTATTTGTTGATTTGCTTTCGCATTTTGTCGTATCTTACTAGCCTGTTTCCATACCTACAAACATTTTCGGCAACCGCATGAGACTGGACAACATGGATTGTGACCTGCTAATCGTCGGCGGTGGTATCAACGGCGTCGGCATCGCGCGCGATGCGGCCGGACGCGGGCTGTCAGTCATCCTGTGCGAGAAGGACGACCTCGCGTCGCATACCTCGTCGGCGTCGAGCAAGCTCATCCATGGCGGTATCCGGTATCTGGAAAACTATGAATTCGGCCTGGTGCGCAAAGCCCTGATCGAGCGGGAAGTGCTGCTGCGATCCGCGCCGCACATCATGTGGCCACTGCGCTTCGTTCTGCCGCATGATAAAGGCCAGCGCCCGGTGTGGATGATGCGCGCCGGACTCTTCCTGTACGACCGGCTGGCGCGGCGGGAACTGCTGCCGGGATCGGAGGCGGTCAACCTGCACAGGCATGACGCCGGAAAGCCGCTCAAGCCGGAATTCACCGACGGTTTCGTGTACTCGGACGGGTGGGTCGACGATGCTCGCCTGGTGGTGCTGAACGCGATGGATGCAAAGGAAAAAGGCGGTACCGTCCTGACCCGTACCATCTGCGAGTCGGCCACGAGAAGCAGCAAGGGCTGGCAGGCGAAACTGCGCACGGCGGATGGCCGGGAAACCGACGTCCATGCGCGTTGCATCGTGAATGCCACCGGTCCCTGGGTGACCGAATTCCTGCGTGGCGCGGCACGCGAAAAATCGACCAAGAATCTGCGGCTCATCAAGGGCAGCCATATCGTCGTCAAGCGGCTGTTCGACCACCCGTATGCCTACATCCTGCAGAATCCCGATGGCCGCATCGTGTTTGCCATCCCCTACGAAAACGACTTCACGCTGGTCGGCACCACCGATATCGAATACCGTGGCGACACCAACAAGGTCGGCATCGACCAGGCCGAAATCGATTACCTGTGCGAACTGACGCAGCGCTATTTCCGCCGCCCGGTGAAGCCATCCGATGTCATCTGGTCGTACTCCGGCGTGCGTCCGCTGGTGGAGGACGAGGCATCGAGCGCATCGGCCGTCACCCGCGATTACCGGCTTGAACTCGAAAACGGCGGCGCGCCGCTCCTGTCCGTCTTCGGCGGCAAGATCACCACCTTCCGCAAGCTGGCAGAAGAGGCGGTGGACATGGTCGCCGGCGTGCTGGGCAATCGCCATGGCGCATGGACGGCCAATGCCTGCCTGCCCGGTGGCGACCTGTTCGGCGACCGGCCGGCCAATCGCTCGGTGCTGGAATTCGACGCCTACAGGGAAGGATTGCAGAAAAAGTATGCATGGCTGCCGTCGAAGCTGGTCGCGCGGTTTGCGCGGGCCTACGGCACCTACACCGACCGTCTGTTGGCCGGACGCACCCGGATCTCCGACATGGGCGAGGAAATCGCACCAGGGCTGTACGCCGCCGAAGTGAAATACCTGATGACGCGCGAATGGGCCGTCACCGCCCATGACGTCCTGTGGCGCAGGTCTAAGCTCGGCCTGCATGTGCCGCCGGGAACGGAAGAAAAGCTCGACGCCTGGATGGCAGGGCAAGGAAAGGAATAGCACGCACATTACCCGCAGGTTCCCGGCTTTCGACGGCAACCTGGAAGAACATGCATGCGCGATCCACATCCCTGGATCGCCCCCGGCCGCGCCAACATAAAAACTCAAGCGCGGCCAGTTGAATTTTTGGAGGAAGGCACTGTGCTTCTAGCATTGGAAAACGTCAGCAGCAGATACGGCGCTGAGCACCACATCTACCCGTTATCGCTTGCGCTCGTACCCGGCACCATCAATGTGTTGCTGGGCACGACGCGGGCAGGAAAGACATCGCTGATGCGGCTGATGGCCGGCCTCGACAAGCCGACGACCGGCCGTGTGCTAGCCGGTGGCGCCGACGTCACCGGCGTGTCGGTGCGCGAACGCGACCTGGCAATGGTGTATCAGCAATTCATCAACTACCCATCCTTCACCGTGTACGACAATATCGCGTCGCCGCTGCGCATCAAGCGCCTGCCGGAAGAAACCATCCGCAAGCGCGTGACGGAAATGGCGGAACGGCTGCACATCACGCCCTACCTGCAACGCTCGCCCGCCGAACTGTCCGGCGGCCAGCAGCAGCGTACCGCGCTGGCGCGTGCGCTGATCAAGGAAGCCGGCCTGCTGCTGCTGGACGAGCCGCTGGTCAACCTCGACTACAAGTTGCGCGAGGAATTGCGCAATGAACTGACCGAACTCTTCTCGGAAGGCAAGACCACCGTTGTGTACGCAACGACGGAGCCGCTGGAAGCACTCCAGCTCGGCGGCCACGTCGCGGTGCTGCATGAAGGACGGCTGCTTCAGCACGGCGATACCCTGAGCGTTTTCAATGCACCGAATTCCATCCAGACCGCGCGCACCTTCAGCGATCCGCCGATCAACCTGATTCCGGCAACCGTGGATGCCGGCGGCATCGCGCAACTGGGTTCCGGACTGGTGGTGCCGCTCAACCCGCGGCAGCGGCAGGGAATCGCCGGACACAATGAGGTCATGATTGGCGTGCGTGCCCACAGCCTGCGCCTGACGCCACGCCATGCAAATGAAATCGCGATCGGCGCCGAAGTCGAGCTGGCGGAAATCAGCGGTTCGGAAACCTATATTCACGTGCACCGCGGCCCGATCGGGCTGGTGGCGCAACTGCCCGGCGTGCATAACCTCGACATCGGCACGCAGTGCAATATGTACTGCGACCCGGATGATCTGTTTTTGTTTGCCCCCGGCGGCGCGCTGCTGTTCGCGCCCGACCGATCCGACGCTGGAGCATAAGCATGGCCCGTATTGAACTCGTTGACCTGGCACATGCCTACAAGCCGAACCCGGCCACGCCGAGCGACTATGCGCTGCGGCCGATGACCATGCAGTGGGACGATGGCGGCGCCTATGCCTTGCTCGGCCCATCCGGATGCGGCAAGACCACGTTGCTCAACATCATCTCGGGCCTGGTGCGCCCTTCGCACGGCCGCGTGCTGTTCGACGGCAAGGATGTGACCGCCTTGCCGCCGGAATCCCGAAACATCGCCCAGGTATTCCAGTTTCCGGTCATCTACGACACGATGACCGTGTTCGACAATCTCGCGTTCCCTCTGCGCAACCGCGGCTGGAAGGGTGCCGATGTGAATCGCCGCGTCGAGCAGATTGCCGAGATGCTGGAGCTGACGCCGGAACTCAAGCACCGCGCCAGCGGTTTGTCGGCGGACGCGAAACAGAAGATCTCCCTCGGCCGCGGACTCGTGCGGCCCGATGTCGCCGCCGTGCTCTTCGACGAGCCGCTGACGGTGATCGATCCGCATTTGAAATGGCTGCTGCGCCGCAAGCTCAAGCAAATTCATCATGAACTGAAGCTGTCCCTCATCTACGTGACCCACGACCAGGTTGAAGCGCTAACCTTCGCCGACAAGGTGGTGGTAATGACGCAGGGCGAAGTGGTGCAGGCTGGCACGGCGCAGGAATTGTTCGAAGAGCCGGCGCATACCTTCGTTGGTTACTTCATCGGCAATCCCGGCATGAACCTGATCAGCTGTCCGGTGCAGGACGGCGTTATCCATATCGATGGCGGACGCTTGCCGCTGCCACCCTCGGCAAGGGCGGCCGCTGAAACATCAGGCAACGGCGGCAATGTGACGCTGGGGATCCGGCCGGAATTCGTCGAATGCATGGCCCAGCCGGGTGAGGGGACGCTGGCAGCCACGGTGATCTCGTTGCGCAATCTCGGCACCCACTGCCTGGCGGAGTTCAAGGTGGGCACGCATACCGTTGCGGCCAAGATGCGCTACCTCGCGGCCGGCGCAGGCCAGCAGGTCTGGTTGCGTTTCCCGCCGGAACGAACTCTTTATTACGTCAACGACAAGCGGGTAGCCTGATATGAAAACCTATAACAACCGCGCCTGGTTCCTGATTCTCCCCGTCATCCTGGCGGTGGCGTTTTCCGCCATCCTGCCGCTGATGACGATCGTCAATTACTCCGTACAGGACATTCTCAGTCCGACACAGCACGTCTTCGTCGGTACCGAGTGGTTCAAGATGGTGATGCGCGACGAAGAACTGCACGGCGCGCTGTACCGGCAACTGATCTTCTCGCTGTCGGTGCTCGCGATCCAGATCCCGCTCGGCATCCTGATCGCGCTCACCATGCCGGCCGACGGCTGGAAGGCCTCGATGTCGCTCGTGCTGATCGCCTTGCCGCTTCTAATTCCCTGGAACGTGGTCGGCACAATCTGGCAGATCTTCGGACGCGGCGATATCGGCCTGCTCGGCTACGGCGTCAACAGCATGGGCGTCGATTACAACTACACCGGCGATTCCGTCGATGCATGGGTGACCGTGCTGGTAATGGATATCTGGCACTGGACGCCGCTGGTGGTGCTGCTCTGTTACGCCGGGCTGCGCGCGATTCCCGACGCCTATTACCAGGCGGCACGCATCGATGGCGCGTCGCGCTGGGCGGTGTTCCGCTTCATCCAGTTGCCGAAGCTGCGCAACGTCCTGATGATCGCGGTGCTGCTGCGCTTCATGGACAGTTTCATGATCTATACCGAACCGTTCGTGTTGACCGGCGGCGGTCCCGGAAACGCGACCACATTCCTGTCACAGTACCTGACGCAGAAAGCGGTCGGCCAGTTCGACCTCGGACCGGCGGCGGCATTCTCGCTGATCTACTTCCTGATCATCCTGCTGTTCTGCTTCGTACTCTACAACTGGATGCAACGCGTCGGCACGGGAGATAAAAAATGATGCAAAAACGCCTTACCGTGCCCATCCTGGTGATCTACCTGCTGCTGTCGCTGCTGCCGATCTACTGGATGCTCAACATGTCCTTGAAGACGAACGAGGAAATCGTCGGCGCCTTGACGATGTGGCCGAACAACCTGACGTTCGACAACTTCAAGACCATCTTCACCGATCCGTCCTGGTACGACGGTTACATCAATTCGATCATCTACGTCGCCATCAACATGGTGCTGTCCGTGACGATTGCGCTGCCCGCCGCCTACGCGTTCTCGCGCTATTCGTTCATCGGCGACAAGCACCTGTTCTTCTGGCTGCTGACCAACCGCATGACACCGCCGGCGGTGTTCCTGCTGCCGTTCTTCCAGTTGTATTCGACAGTCGGCCTGATGGATACCCATCTGGCGGTGGCGCTGGCGCACATGGTGTTCAACGTGCCGCTGGCTGTCTGGATCCTGGAAGGCTTCATGTCGGGCATCCCGAAGGAAATCGATGAAACCGCCTATATCGACGGCTATAGTTTTCCGAAGTTTTTCATTAAGATCTTTCTTCCGATGATCAAGGCAGGCGTCGGCGTGACCGCGTTCTTCTGCTTCATGTTCAGCTGGGTGGAACTGCTGCTGGCGCGTACGCTGACATCGGTCAATGCCAAGCCGATCGCCGCGACCATGACCCGCACCGTTTCGGCTGCCGGCATGGACTGGGGCGTGCTGGCTGCGGCCGGCGTACTCACTGTCGTGCCCGGCGCGCTGGTGATCTGGTTTGTCCGGCATTACATCGCCAAGGGCTTTGCGATGGGGAGGGTGTGAGATGGAAAGCAACGTGTTTTCATGGATGGCCTGGACGCCGCCCGTGGCAATATTTTTCACGTGCATCGTCCTGATGCTGATCGGAATGACGATATGGCAGCTGCGTTCGCCGAGCATCGAGCGCAAGGGCTTCCTGCCGATCCCGACTACCCGCGGCGACCGCCTGTTCATCGGCTTGCTGACGGCCGCCTACGTCAATCTCGCGTGGACCGGGCTGACCGACCTCGCTCAGTGGATAGGCGCGATCGTGGGATTTGTCGTGTTACTGGTTTTGATGCGCTGGGGTTGAACCCGCGTTTCGGCGCACGGTGGGTTCCTTTCCCTCCATCGTGTGTTTATGTCCATGGGAAGGCTATAAAAAGGTGGAGATATGAGACTGAAACTGACGGCGTTAGCGGCTGCCGCGATGCTAGCCTCCGGTGCAACCTGGGCTGACATGAACGCGGCACAAAAATGGGTGGATCAGGAATTCCAGCCATCGACCCTGAGCAAGCAGCAACAGATGGACGAGATGAAATGGTTCATCGAAGCGGCCAACAAGCTCAAGGCAAAGGGCGTCAAGGAAATCAACGTGGTGTCGGAAACCATCGACACCCACGTGTACGAATCCAAGACCATGGCCAAGGCCTTCGAGGAAATCACCGGCATCCGCGTCAAGCACGACCTGATCCAGGAAGGTGACGTGGTTGAAAAACTGCAGACCTCCATGCAATCCGGCAAGAGCATTTACGACGGCTGGATTTCCGATTCCGACCTGATCGGCACACACTACCGCTATGGCGCGATCGAGCCGCTGTCCGACTACATGGCAGGCAAGGGCAAGGAGTTCACCAATCCGCAACTGGATATCAAGGATTTCATCGGCACCAGCTTCACGACCGCGCCGGATGGCAAGCTGTACCAGCTGCCCGACCAGCAGTTCGCCAACCTCTACTGGTTCCGTGCAGACTGGTTCGAGCGAAAGGACCTGAAGGACAAGTTCAAGGCCAAGTACGGCTACGACCTCGGCGTGCCGGTCAACTGGTCCGCTTATGAGGACATCGCGAATTTCTTCACCAACGACGTGAAGGAAGTCGATGGCAAGAAAGTTTTCGGACACATGGACTACGGCAAGAAGGATCCGTCGCTGGGCTGGCGTTTCACCGACGCCTGGCTGTCGATGGCCGGTACCGCCGACAAGGGCATCCCGAACGGCATGCCGGTCGACGAGTGGGGCATCCGTGTCGCCGACGACAAGTGCACCCCGGTCGGCGCATCGGTCTCGCGCGGCGGCGCCACCAACTCGCCGGCGGCGGTCTATGCATTGACGAAGTACGTCGACTGGATGAAGAAGTATGCGCCGCCCCAGGCGAACGGCATGACGTTCTCCGAAGCCGGCCCGGTCCCTGGACAGGGTGAAATTGCGCAGCAGATTTTCTGGTACACCGCGTTCACCGCGCCGATGACCAAGGCGCAGGCGGTGATCAACCAGGACGGCACGCCGAAGTGGCGCATGGCGCCCGGCCCGCATGGACCGTACTGGAAGGAAGGCATGCAGAACGGCTACCAGGACGTCGGCTCCTGGACCTTCTTCAAGTCCACGCCGGACGACCGCAAGGCTGCCGCCTGGCTGTATGCGCAGTTCGTGAATGCGAAGACCACGTCGCTGAAGAAGTCCATCGTCGGCCTGACCTTCGTGCGCGATTCCGATATCCGTCATGAGTACTTCACCAAGAATGCGGCGAAGTACGGCGGCCTGATCGAGTTCTATCGCAGCCCGGCACGGGTTGCATGGACACCGACCGGCACCAACGTGCCTGATTATCCGAAGCTGGCGCAGCTCTGGTGGAAAAACGTCGCCACCGCGGTCACCGGCGAAAAGACGCCACAGGCCGCGATGGACAACCTGGCAGAAGAGATGGATCAGGTGATGTCGCGTCTGCAGCGTGCCGGCATGAAGAACTGCGCGCCGAAGCTCAACGCGAAGGGTGATCCGAACAAGTACCTGTCCGATACCGGCGCCCCATGGAAGAAGCTGGCGAACGAAAAGCCGAAAGGTGAAACGATTGCCTACGACAAGCTGTTGCAGGCATGGAAAGAAGGCCGCGTGAAGTAACAGCGTGGCATTCTGAAACAGGACGGAAGGAAGCGCGGCCCACACCGCGCTTTTTTCCATCCGGTATTCCCGGCATGCATTACTGCGGGAACGCTTTAGCCAACTACATGTAACGGTTGCCGACTATGCCTAAATTCATTCTGGCCCTTGACCAGGGCACCACCAGTTCCCGTGCAATCCTGTTCGACCATGCCGGTCACCTGCACGGCATGGCACAGCAGGAGTTCGCCCAGATATTCCCTCAGCCCGGATGGGTCGAGCACGATGCCAGCGAGATATGGCGCAGCCAGCTTGCGGTGGCGCGTCAGGTCCTCGCCGATCACAAAGTCGATGCCGCCGATGTGGCCGCGATCGGCATCACCAACCAGCGCGAAACGACCCTGGTATGGGACCGGAAAACCGGTCAGCCGGTCGCCAACGCGATCGTCTGGCAGGATCACCGTACCGCGGACACCTGCGACGCATTGCGCGCCCAAGGCAAGACACCCCTGTTCCAGCAGAAAACCGGGCTGGTGATCGATGCCTATTTTTCCGGCACCAAGCTCAAGTGGCTGCTCGATCATGTGCCCGGCGTGCGCGAGCGCGCAGAACGGGGCGAACTGGCATTCGGAACCATCGACGCATGGCTTGTCTACCAGCTCAGCGGCCGGCATGTTACCGATACCAGCAATGCATCACGCACCTTATTGTTCAATATCCATACCCTGCAATGGGATGAAGAACTTCTCAACCTGCTGGATATTCCGCGAAGCATGCTTCCCGAGGTGGTTCCCAGCAGCGGCGTCATCGCCGACACGCGTGCCGACCTGTTCGGCAGGCCGATTCCTATTGCCGGCATTGCCGGCGACCAGCAGGCGGCAACATTCGGACAGGCATGCCACCAAAGCGGCATGGCCAAGAATACCTACGGCACCGGCTGCTTCATGCTGATGCATACCGGCCAGGAAGCGGTTGCATCGCATAATAACCTGCTTACCACGGTCGGTTGGACCCGCGGCAACGAAACCGACTACATGCTGGAAGGCAGTGTCTTCATGGCCGGCGCAGCGGTGCAATGGCTGCGGGACGGCCTTGGCATCATTCAGGCTTCGTCGGACGTCGAAGCGCTTGCTGCGAGCGTTCCGGACACCGGCGGCGTCGTTTTCGTGCCGGCATTCGCCGGTCTTGGTACGCCTTACTGGGATGCCTACGCCCGCGGCACCATCGTCGGCATGACCCGCGGCACGACCAAGGCCCATATTGCAAGGGCGACACTGGCCAGCATCGCCTATCAAAGCGCCGATGTGCTGGAAGCGATGCAAAAGGATTCGAAGATTGCATTGACGGAATTGCGGGTCGATGGCGGTGCGGCAAGGAATGATTTGCTTATGCAATTCCAGGCTGATGTACTTGGCGTGCCCGTGGTGCGTCCGGAAGTCACGGAAACAACTGCCCTCGGCGCAGCCTATCTGGCAGGGCTCGCGGTGGGTTTCTGGCAATCACGGGAAGAAATTGCATCGCAATGGCGGGTGCAGCGGCGCTTCGAGCCGGCGATGTCCGCCGACGAACGCGATACCCGCATGGCAACATGGCGGCGGGCAGTGGAACGCTCGAGGGGATGGGCGGAATAACGGCATAGCGTGGAATTGGCAGGCTCGCCTCTATTGTCTCAATAGATAAATTTGCGTGGCGAGCGTCCAACAGGATTACAACTGCTCACAATTGGCATGTAACCCGGTTGTTATAATTCCATAATGCTAAAACAACGCACAATCAAACAGCTTGTACGGACTGTCGGCGTCGGGCTGCATTCGGGTACCAAGGTCGAACTGACCTTGCGCCCGGCTGCGCCCGATACCGGCATCGTATTCCGCCGCGTGGATTTCAATCCTCCGGTCGATCTGCCGGCAAGCGCGACCGGCGTCGGCGATACCCGCATGGCATCCACGCTGGACAATCGCGGCGGCGCCAAAGTCTCCACCGTCGAGCACCTGATGTCCGCCTGTGCCGGCCTCGGGATCGACAATCTTTATGTCGACGTCACTGCGGAAGAAATCCCGATCATGGACGGCTCCGCATCCTCCTTCGTTTTCCTGCTCCAGCAGGCCGGCCTGCAGGAACAGAACGCGCCCAAGAAATTCATCCGCGTCAAGAAGCAGGTGGAAGTACGCGAAGGCAGCGGCGACAACGTGAAGTGGGCAAGGCTCGATCCGTATAACGGATTCAAGTTGAAGTTCTTCATCGAATTCAAGCATCCGGCAGTCGACGTGACCGGGCAGAATGCCGAGATCGATTTCGACGTCGAGTCCTATGTACGTGAAATCTCCCGCGCACGGACCTTCGGATTCATGCAGGACGTCGAAACCCTGCGGGGCATGGGCCTGATACGCGGCGGCTCACTCGAAAATGCGATCGTCATGGATGAATACCGGATACTGAATCCGGACGGGCTTCGCTATGAAAATGAATTCGTCCGTCACAAGATCCTCGATGCGATCGGTGACCTTTACCTCGTCGGTCATCCTTTGCTGGCATCGTACACCGCCCACAAATCCGGCCACACTCTCAACAATCTGTTGCTGCGGGCGCTGCTGGAACAGCCGGATGCGTATGAGATCGTGACCTTCGACGTTGCCGAGGCCGCGCCGCGCGCATATGCCCATCAGGCCGGGCAGGAATGGGCCCTGATCTGATCGCTCATTTTCATGGCGATTGATGCGCTTGAAGACTATTCCGGTTGTCTGTGCCGCTTCACCATTGCTGCGATGGCAGCGCGCAGCGCCGCGTTGCGCGGCGAATCTTCGAGTTCGTTATTCAAGGTATCCAGGGCGGAAACTGCGCGTGTCGGCAGTACAAGGCGCTTCTCCGCAACCGGTCTCTCCTGGGGGCGGGAGACTTGTACTTTCAAGCGGATTGCATTAACCTGCCATCCCTTTTTGATCAGGCTGTCTTGCAACTTTGGCAGTTGTTGTTTGAGTTTTGCAGCAAGCGCGGCATTCGGTACGGACAGAACCAGTTGACCGGAATCGAATTGCAGCACATTGGACGTATCGAATATAGTAGGCAGGATCGTCGCGCAATCTTTTTGCAACGCGATCATGCGTGCCACAGATGGCAGCAGGACAGCCATCCTGTCGTGCGAACGCAAAAAATCCGAGGCGCCTTTCGTCGTCTGCCGTGAAGATTGAGCAGACTTTGGGGCCGGCCGAAAATTAGAGAATGAGGTTGGGCGAGTCATGCTCAAACCTTATCACACCTCATCCGCGATAGACGAGTCAGAGGAGGCGACATGCAAGTGATATTGCTGCACCCGCGGTTCAAGACAAAGACGGTCACCTTGACCCATCGGCATCTCGCCTTGGCAGTAATGATGTTTATCCTGTCGGTTGTCATGGCAGCATCGCTGCTGTATTACCTCACCATCCAGCACGCCGCCCGACTCAAATTCCCCTTCATGGAAGCCCTGGCAGTATCTGCTCCGCAGGACGACAGCAGCAAGAAAGACAGATACATCAAGGAGAATTTGGCGGCAATGGCAATCAAGCTCGGGGAAATGCAGGCCCAGCTGATGCGCCTTGATGCGCTCGGCGAACGCGTACAGGGTTTGGCGGGAGTGAAACCGCAGGAGTTCAACTTCCGGGAGCCGCCTGGCCGGGGCGGCATGGTTGAAAAGACCCCCCAGGTCGAGCCGCTCAGCATGAGCGAATTCCAGCGGGCGCTGGACGCCATGGCCAGGGATGTCGAAAACCGGGCAGACTACATGAACGTGGTCGAAACCACGCTGATGAGCCATAAAATCCGGTCAAAACTGCTCCCTACCATACAGCCGGTCAATGTCGGCTATAACGCGTCCGGCTTTGGCTGGCGATTGGACCCCTTTACCGGCCGGAATGCATTTCATGAAGGTATCGACTTCGCATCGCCGACCGGAACGCCGATTGTGGCTGCGGCAGGCGGCGTGGTAATCGCCGCGGAATATCATCATCAATACGGCAATCTGCTCGAGATTGACCATGGCAACGACATCGTCACGCGGTACGCCCATGCATCCCGCCTGCTTAAGAAGGTCGGCGACATCGTCAAGCGCGGCCAGCACATCGCCGACATCGGTTCCACGGGACGATCCACGGGAGCCCATCTTCACTTCGAGGTATTGGTCAAAGGGGTGCAGCAAGACCCGCACAAGTTCCTTTCGGCCGGTGGAGACCGGACGAAAGCCGGAACGATCGCGATGCAGGCCTATTGATCCCATTGCTCGCACGGCAGGTCAAAGCGGCGCTTTTTGCGTGCGCCCATATTGTTTCCGCGGAATCAAGCCTCATATCCCACCAAGTCATTAGGCGTCGACGCCCAGGACGCATGCGTTTGCGCAAGCATTTTGCGCCAGCGGTTTCATGATGGCCAGCCTCGCCAAGACCCCATGATAAAATCCGCAATTTACCAAACTCCGTCCCGGCAACCGATGTAATACTTGCACGGGTGTTTTTACGGCGCATTTTTTAAAATTCAAGCATGTCATTACTGACCCAGATTTTCGGAAGCCGCAATCAGCGACTGATCAAGCAGTATCAAAAAACCGTCCGTGAAATCAATGCGCTCGAGCCGGCAATGGAAAAGCTGTCCGATGCCGAGTTGCAGGCAAAGACGCCGGAGTTCAAGCAGCGGATCGCCAATGGCGAAACCCTTGACGCACTCTTGCCTGAAGCCTTTGCGGTGTGCCGGGAAGCAAGCCGGCGGGTCCTGAAAATGCGTCACTTCGACGTCCAGTTGATCGGCGGCATGGTGCTGCATTTCGGCAAGATCGCCGAAATGGGCACCGGTGAAGGCAAAACCCTGATGGCAACGCTCGCGGTGTACCTGAATGCCCTGGCCGGCAAAGGCGTGCATGTCATCACCGTCAATGACTACCTGGCCCAGCGCGATGCGGAGTGGATGGGCAGGCTGTACGGGTGGCTCGGGCTGACCACCGGGGTCAACCTGTCGCAGATGGAACACGACATCAAGCAGCAGGCATATGCGTCCGACATTACCTACGGAACCAACAACGAATTCGGTTTCGATTACCTGCGTGACAACATGGTGTATGACTCCGCGGATCGGGTCCAGCGCAGCCTCAATTTCGCCATCGTCGACGAGGT
Organism: Noviherbaspirillum sp.; assembly: GCF_036846085.1. Classification (NCBI taxonomy): domain Bacteria; kingdom Pseudomonadati; phylum Pseudomonadota; class Betaproteobacteria; order Burkholderiales; family Oxalobacteraceae; genus Noviherbaspirillum; species Noviherbaspirillum sp. Next base: position 13,378 of record NZ_DAIUCO010000015.1, read on the forward strand.
CGACTCGATCCTGATCGATGAAGCGCGTACGCCGCTCATCATTTCCGGCCAGGCGGAAGACCATACCGACCTGTATCTCAAGATCAATGAAGTACCCAAGCTGCTGACCCTGCAGGTTGGCGAGGAAACGCCGGATGGCAAGGGCAAGATCGAAGTGCCCGGCGACTACACGAAAGACGAGAAATCGCACCAGGTGCTCCTGACGGAAGCCGGGCATGAAAAGGCCGAGCAGATACTGACACGCATGGGCCTGCTGCCGGAAGGCGCCTCGCTCTACGACGCCGCCAATATCACGCTGATCCATCACCTGTACGCCGCATTGCGTGCACATACGCTGTTCCACAAGGACCAGCATTACGTGGTGCAGAACAATGAAATCATCATCGTCGACGAATTTACCGGCCGCCTGATGACAGGACGCCGGTGGTCCGATGGCCTGCACCAGGCAGTGGAAGCCAAGGAAGGCGTCAAGATCCAGAACGAAAACCAGACGCTGGCCTCGATCACTTTCCAGAATTACTTCCGCATGTACGGCAAGCTTGCGGGGATGACCGGCACTGCGGACACGGAAGCATACGAGTTCCAGGAGATCTATGGCCTTGAAACCGTGGTCATTCCACCCAACAGGCCAAGCCAGCGCAAGGACAGGCAGGACCAGGTCTACAAGACCGCGCAGGAAAAATACAATGCAATGCTGATCGACATAAAGGATTGCTACGAACGCGGTCAGCCGGTGCTTGTCGGTACCACGTCGATTGAAAACTCGGAACTCTTATCCGGCATCCTGAAGGGCGCATCGTTGCCGCATAACGTCCTGAATGCGAAGCAGCATGCGCGGGAGGCGGAAATCGTCGCCCAGGCCGGCCGGCCGAAAATGATTACCATCGCCACCAACATGGCGGGGAGGGGTACCGATATCGTCCTCGGCGGCAATGTCGAGAAGCAGATACAACTCATCGAGGCCGACGAGAGCCTGAGCGACAGCGACAAGCAGCAGCAGGCGCAGAAGTTGCGGGATGAATGGCAATCGCTGCACGATCATGTGGTGTCCGCGGGCGGTTTGCACATCATCGGCACCGAGCGCCATGAATCGCGCCGGGTCGACAACCAGTTGCGCGGCCGTTCCGGACGCCAGGGCGATCCCGGATCGTCGCGGTTCTATCTTTCGCTTGATGATCCACTGCTTCGCATCTTCGCCGGCGATCGCGTCCGCGCGATCATGGACCGCCTCAAGATGCCCGAAGGCGAGCCGATCGAAGCCGGTATCGTCTCCCGCTCCATCGAGTCCGCCCAGCGCAAGGTCGAGGCGCGCAACTTCGACATTCGCAAGCAATTGCTTGAATACGACGACGTCGCCAACGACCAGCGCAAGGTGATCTACCAGCAGCGGAATGAGCTGCTCGAGACGAAGGACGTCTCCGAACTGATCGCTTCCCTGCGCCAGGGGGTCTTCACCGACCTGTTCCGCGAGCATGTTCCGGAAGAATCGGTGGAGGAGCAATGGGACATCAAATCGCTCGAAGCGGCGCTGGCCAGCGAATGGCAGCTCGACGTGCCGCTTGCCGCCATGCTGGAAGCCGATCCCAACCTGACGGATGAGGATTTGCTGGAGCGGGTGCAGAAAGCGGCCACGGATGCATACAACACCAAGGTCGAGGTCATCGGCAAGGATGCTTTCGCCGGCTTCGAGCGCAGCGTGATGCTGCAAAGTGTCGATACCCATTGGCGGGAACATCTTGCCGCATTGGACCATCTGCGCCAAGGTATTCACCTGCGGGGCTATGCGCAGAAAAATCCGAAGCAGGAGTACAAGCGCGAAGCATTCGCCCTCTTTGGCCAGATGCTGGACATGATCAAGAACGAAGTCGTCCGTATCGTGATGACGGTCAGGATCCAGACCCGGGAAGAGATCGATGCCGCCGAGCAGCAACTGGCGCAATCCCATGTTGAAAACCTCCATTTCCAGCATGCGGACTTCAATCCGGACGCGGCGCCGGAGGAACTGCTTGCCCCGACGGCCGACGCCGGGGAGACGCGAAGCCAGTCACAAGTGAATGCATTGCCGAAAGTCGGCCGCAACGATCCTTGTCCGTGCGGCAGCGGGAAGAAATACAAGCAATGTCACGGCAAACTTGCCTGATTCGCTTGATACTGCGGACGATGCCATCGTAGTTTCCATTGAAGGGCCGGATAATCCCGGCCCTTCCTGTTTTGAAAAGCAGTGCGGCCTGCAAGCTGCAATCGACTCTGCTGATCTACAATAGCCATCCTGTTTATCAACCAACTTCCAACACTGCCATGGCCGTCAATTTTCCAGTCCCGGTACCCGCCAATCTCAAACCTGTTCCCGGCATCGAGCTCGGGTTTGCGGAGGCGGGCATACGCAAGGCGAACCGCAAGGACCTGCTGGTAATGACGCTCGCTCCGACCGCCACCGTCGCGGGCGTTTTCACGCTGAACCGGTTTTGCGCGGCGCCGGTCCAGGTGTGCAAGGCGCATCTGGAAGGCATGCGTATCTCCAACGCACCGATCCGCGCGCTGGTGATCAATACCGGCAATGCCAATGCAGGCACCGGCGAAGCGGGCCTGGCGAATGCGAATGCAAGCTGTGCGGCCCTGGCGGATTTGCTGGGCTGCGGCGCATCGCAAATCCTGCCTTTCTCAACCGGTGTCATCCTTGAGCCATTGCCGGTCGACCGCATCAAGGCGGGATTGCCGAAGGCTATCGCCAATCTGAAAGCGGATAACTGGTACCACGCCGCCGAGGCGATCATGACGACCGACACCCTGCCAAAAGCGGCGTCGCGCACGGTCGAGATCAACGGTAAAACAATCACTCTTACCGGAATCAGCAAGGGCGCGGGGATGATCAAGCCGAACATGGCCACCATGCTGGGATTCGTCGCCATGGATGCCAAAGTAGCCCAGCCCGTTCTGGATCACCTGGTAAAGGTTGCGGCTGACAAGTCCTTCAACTGCATTACGATCGACGGCGATACGTCGACAAACGACTCTTTCATTCTGATGGCGACCGGCGCATCGGATGTCGACGTCAATGATATGGATTCGCCGGAATATGCCGCGCTGTCCGAGGCAGTGATTGCGCTGTCGCAGGAGCTTGCCCAGCTCATCATTCGCGACGGCGAGGGCGCCACCAAGTTCATGACCATCACGGTCGAGGAGGGAGCGAGCGTCGAGGAGTGCCGGAAGATCGCGTACTCGATTGGCCATTCGCCGCTGGTGAAGACCGCGTTTTTCGCGTCTGATCCGAATCTCGGACGCATCCTCGCGGCGATTGGCTATGCCGGCATCGACGATCTCGACGTGTCAAAACTGAACCTGTATCTCGATGATGTATGGGTGGCTCGCAATGGCGGACGTCATCCCGATTACCAGGAAGCCGACGGTCAGCGGGTGATGAAGCAAAGCGAAATCACGATCCGCGTCAAGCTGGCGCGCGGCGACGCCTCCGCCACGATCTGGACCTGCGATCTGTCGCATGACTATGTCAGCATCAACGCGGATTACCGCTCCTGATCCGGGTCGGACATGACACAGCTCGATCAATTTCTTGTCCGCGCCGAAGCCCTGCTGGCGCGTATCGAAGCGATCCTGCCCCAGGCGGGATCACAGCCCGACTGGAATGCGGGACATGCCTTCCGCTGGCGAAAAGCCGCAGGCAACAGCCGTGGATATCTGCAGCCGGTCGGACATATTGCGCCGATTGCGCTGTCGGATCTGCATCACATCGATGTGCAAAAGCAGCAGATCGAACAAAACACCCGGCAATTCGTACATGGCAAGCCGGCGAACAATGTCTTGCTGACCGGTGCGCGCGGTACCGGAAAATCATCGTTGATCAAGGCATGCCTCAATCAGTATGCAGAGCATGGGCTGAGGCTGATCGAGGTCGACAAGGACGATCTGGCGGATTTGCCGGATATCGTTGACCTGGTGGCGAGCCGCCCGGAGCGCTTCATCATTTTTTGCGACGATCTGTCGTTCGAGGAAGGCGAGAGTGGCTACAAGGCATTGAAGGTTGCGCTCGACGGCAGTATTGCCGCGCAATCCGACAATGTGCTGATCTATGCAACGTCGAATCGCCGCCATCTGATGCCGGAACGGATGTCCGACAACGCCACCTATACCCATACCGAAGATGGCGATCTCCATCCCGGCGAAACCGTCGAGGAAAAGATCTCCCTGTCCGAGCGGTTCGGATTATGGGTCTCGTTTTACTCGTTCAAGCAAGACGATTATCTGTCTATCGTTGCGCACTGGCTGGCACATTTCGGATGCAATGCGCAACAGGTGGACGCAGCGCGGGGCGATGCGTTGAGGTGGGCGCTGCAGCGCGGTTCACGGTCGGGAAGGGTCGCCTGGCAGTTCGCAAAAGACCATGCCGGCCGGATTGCCGAGTCGGCCAGCTGATCGATGGCGTCTGATCCTGTTGCGCCGATTGATGTGGCGGTTGGCATCCTCATGAAGCAGAACGGCGATGTATTGCTCGGCCAGCGGCCCGACGGAAAGCCGTATTCCGGATACTGGGAGTTCCCTGGCGGGAAAGTCGAGGCCGACGAATCGATTTTCGAGGCACTCAAGCGGGAATTCGTCGAAGAGCTGGGGATCGTGCTTGTTTCCGGCGAGCCTTGGTGCTGTGTCGAGCATGTCTATCCACATGCCCATGTACGCCTGCATTTCTACATCAGTCGCGAGTGGCAGGGTGAACCCCAAAGCCTTGAAGGTCAAGCGTTTGCCTGGCAGGGAAGCGTGGGTGTGGAACCCTTGCTTCCCGCGACGATTCCTCTCATTGAATGGCTTGATCGACTGCGTTACGGATCAGCGGCGCACGATTGATTATTGTGGCGGGATGCTGTCGTCGTCGAAATCCTTCGGCGGTGTCACTGCAGGAATTGCATACTTTTCCTCGGCCCACGCGCCAAGATCGATTTGCTTGCACCGGTCGGAGCAGAAAGGGCGAAATTTGCTCTGCTCGGACCACTCCACTTTTTTTCCGCACGTCGGACAATCCACCATGGTTGCCATGGAACCTCCAAAACATCAGTTCAGTAAGGCGATCATTATAGTTGGCGGAAAAAGTTTTGCAGACGCCGTACTTGTATATTGGCTGCTGCGCGAAGGCAGGGCAAAGCCGTGTTCAGAAATTACAGAGCGTGAGCTCGAAAGGGACGTCGTTTTCGTATGACTTCGGCTTCATGTCGCCGTCCTGGGAAGTGAAACGCACCCACAGCATGTATTTGTTTGCCGATATTTCGGGGATGGCACCCAGATTTTCATCAATCGTCAGCCTCAGCATCTGGTAGACCTTGCCCTGCAACATCTGCTGGTAGTTGCCAGCCTGCGCGATGGTCTTGGTGGAACGACCCGACTCCCGCAACAGGCGCAGCACCACGCCTATCGCATCGAAGAGCGGTGCCAGCGGTGCGAACCAGTTCGAGATATCGTTGAAGCGTTGCTGCGCCGAATGCTGCTGCCAGGCATAGTAGGACGGCAAGTCGAATTCGCAGGCGCCGCCCGGAATGATCGTCCGTCCGCGAATGCTCATCAGCCATTCATTGTCACGGACGTTCTGTCCGGTTTTGCCCTGTGCCGCCATCAAGGCGGCGCTGCTGCGATCGACATCGGCCAGCACGGCATCAAGCCGCTCGGCTTCGACATTGGGATTGGTTTTGAAGCCGAGCAGTGTCTGCTTCTGCCGCTCGAGTTCCTGCAGCAGGTCCGATTTCAGATCCGCCCTGCCGGCGACCTCGAGCATTTCAAAAATCGTGGAGAGCGCGATGTGATGCTGCTGCGGATGTTCCTGGTATAGAAAAAAAACGAATTTTTCATACAAGTCTTCAAGCCGCAACAAAGTGCGAATACGCTCATTGAAAGGGTATTCGTAGATGATCAAAGTGGCATCCCTTAATAGTTCGGCTGAACGACAATTACGTGATTCTGAACGAAGCGATGAAAAATTACAAATGCCTGCCCGACTACTATGACCGGGCGGAACTCATCGACAGGTACAGTGCATGGAGTCTATCCACTTGCGGTTGCAATGCATCGGTACCGTCATCATTGACGATGACGTCGTTGGCGGCGGCCAATCGTTCGGTGCGTGTCGTTTGTGCTCCCATGATCGCGTACACCTGTGCTTCGCTTAATCCGCTGCGTCGAACCACGCGCTGGACCTGCAGCGACTCGGGACAATCAACGACGAGGACACGCTTGACCCGCTGCTTCCAGGAACCCGATTCGACCAGCAAAGGTACGACGAACAGCAGGTAAGCACCTTCCGCTTCGGCGGCAGCCCGCTCCGTTTCGATCCGGATCATAGGATGAAGTATCGCTTCCAGACGCGCTTTTGCTTCCGGCTGTGCGAATACATATTCACGCACCTTTGCCCTGTCCATCGCGCCGTCGGCAGTCAGAAACGCTTCGCCGAATTGGGCATGTATGGCCGGAATTGCAATGCCACCCGGTGCGGTTAATGCATGCGCGATCTTGTCGGTATCAATTACCGCAGCCCCCCGATCGGCGAACATGTCGGATACCGTTGTCTTGCCGCTTCCTATGCCACCGGTCAATCCGACTGAAAATCGTGCGTTTGAATGTTCTGATGCAGCCATGATCTAGATCGCAAAGCCGAGATAGGCTTGCGTGAGCGATTTTCCGTATAACAAGGCGATCAGGCCGGCCACCGCCAGATACGGGCCAAAGGGAATCGGATTGTCGCGGCCGCGCTTGGTGAAGACAATCAGGGAAATACCAACGATTGCGCCAACGACCGATGACAGCAGGATGATAATCGGCAGCATTTTCCATCCCATCCATGCACCCAGTGCCGCCAAGAGTTTGAAATCGCCGTAGCCCATGCCTTCCTTGCCGGTCGCGAGCTTGAACAGCCAATACACGCTCCACAGGCTCAGGTATCCGGCGACCGCGCCGATCACCGCCTCGTCCAACGGCACGAATAAGCCGTTCATATTAAAAAGCAGACCGCACCAGAGAAGCGGCAACGTCAGATCGTCGGGCAATAATTGCGTGTCTGCATCGATGAATGTCATCGCAATCAGGAAATAGATGAACAACAGCGTCGCAAGACCCGCCATGCCGCTACCGAAACGCCAGATCACGAATGCCGACAGGGCGCCTGTCAGCAGTTCGATGGCTGGGTATCGGGCAGAAATCGGTGCCTTGCATTGCTTGCATTTGCCGCGCAAGGCCAGATAACTGATCACTGGCACATTTTCAAGTGCACTGATCCGGTGCCCGCAATGCGGACAGGCGGAACGGGGCACCATCAGATTATAGCGGTCGGTATGCGGCAATGGCTTGCCGCTTTCATGGGCAACATAATTGTCGGATTCGCGCTGCATCATGCGCGGCAGGCGGTGAATCACGACGTTGAGAAAACTGCCTATCAGCAACCCGATAACGCCGGCATACACTGTGGATATCAGCATGCCGGGCGCGGCAAAGAGTACGGCGCCCTCCATTACACAACTGCGCCGAGTTTGAAGATAGGCAAATACATTGCAATCACCAGGCCGCCGATCAGCACGCCCAGAATGGCCATGATCAGCGGCTCCATCAGGCTGGAGAGCGAGGCCACGGCCTCATCCACTTCCGCCTCATAAAAATCGGCTACTTTGCTCAGCATCTGGTCCAGGGCACCGGACTCTTCGCCGATCGAAACCATCTGCGTCACCATATTCGGAAACACGTCGGCATTCTGCATGGCGACCGTCAGGCTCGTCCCCGTACTCACCTCGGTCTGGATTTTCTTCGTCGCATCCATGTACACGGCGTTTCCTGATGCGCCGCCAACTGAATCAAGGGACTCCACCAGTGGAACGCCGGCGGCGAACATCGTTGCCAGGGTCCTGGTCCAGCGCGCGATGGTTGCCTTTCGGATCACGCTGCCGAATATGGGCGCCTGCAACAGCGTCTTGTCCATGAAGCGCTGCACTTTGTAGGAGCGCTTCCATGACTGGAAGAACAAGTACAAGGTGGTAAAGATGGACCCGAAAATGAGATACCAGTAAGCGACAAAGAAGTCGGAGATCGACATCACGATGAGGGTCGGCGCCGGCAGGTCCGCACCAAAGCTCTTGAACACTTCCTTGAACGCCGGAACGACCCAGATCATGATCACGGCCGTCACGACAAAAGCGACGACCAGAATCGACACCGGGTAAAACAACGCAGATTTGATCTTGGCTTTGATGGCGAGCGTTTTCTCCTTGTAGATCGCCAAGCGGGTCAGCAGATCTTCCAGAATACCGGCCTGTTCACCGGCCGCGACGAGATTGCAGAAAAGATTATCGAAATACAGCGGAAATTTCCGGAACGCCTGATTCAGGCTGCTGCCTGTTTCCACATCCGAGCGGATGTCCTGGATCAGCTTGGCAACGGAAGGGTTCGCATGGCCCTTCGCAACAATATCGAAGGATTGCAGCAATGGCACGCCGGCCTTCATCATCGTCGCCAACTGCCTTGTAAACAGGCTGATGTCCTTTTCAGTGATCTTTTTCCCGCTGCGGAAGGTCTTCTTTTTCACCTTCGTCACGAGAATGCCCTGGCGCCGCAAGGTCACGTTGACGCTTGCCTCGCCATTGGCGCGAAGTTCACCCTTGATTATTTTGCCGCTCTTGTCCTTGCCTTCCCAGGCAAAGATCATTTCCTTGATCTGACCTGAGCTTGCAACTTTACGCCCTGCAGTGGCCATGGTCTTCCTCTTCTTTATTGGTTGGTGCAGTTGAGCACTTCTTCAAGACTTGTCAACCCTTGTTTTACTTTTACAAGCCCGGCTTCACGCAGGGTTTTTACGCCGTCGTTGCGCGCCTGCTCTTCGATCTCCAATGCGGTGCCGTGGGCGAGAATGATGCGCTCGATGTCCTCGCTGATCGGCATGATCTGGTAAATGCCGACGCGACCTTTATAGCCGCTGCCGCTGCAGCGCTCGCAACCGACGGCTTTATAGGGTACCCAAGTGCCATCCAGTTCCTCTTCCTTGAATCCGGCCTCGATCAGCGTTTCGTCCGGGATGGCTGCGGCCTGCTTGCAGGTGCAGAGACGGCGCGCAAGGCGCTGCGCGGTGATCATGATGACGGAGGAGGCGATGTTGAATGGTGCAACGCCCATGTTCATCAGGCGTGTCAGTGTCGACGGTGCATCATTGGTATGCAGCGTCGAAAACACCATGTGGCCGGTTTGTGCCGCCTTGATGGCGATGTCGGCAGTTTCCAGGTCGCGAATTTCACCAACCATGATGATGTCCGGATCCTGCCGCAGGAATGCCTTCAGGGCGACGGCAAAGGTAAGGCCTGCACGGTCGTTGACGTTAACCTGATTCACGCCAGGCAGATTGATTTCGGCCGGATCTTCCGCCGTGGAGATGTTGATGCCCGGTTTGTTGAGAATATTCAGGCAGGTGTACAGTGATACCGTTTTTCCCGAGCCGGTCGGACCGGTCACCAGGACCATGCCATAAGGACGCTGAATCGCTTCCATCAGCATTTCCTTCTGGTCCGGATCATAGCCAAGCGACTCGATGCCCATCTGCGCTTGGGTCGCATCGAGAATACGCATGACGATCTTTTCGCCGAATAGCGTAGGCAGCGTGCTCACCCGGAAGTCGATGGCGCGATTTTTTGATACCACCAGCTTCATGCGCCCGTCCTGCGGTACGCGTTTTTCCGAAATATCGAGTTTGGAAATCACCTTGATCCGCGATGCCAGCTTCTCCTTGATCGCGAGCGGCGGCTGCGCGATGTCGCGGAGCACACCGTCAATCCGGAATCGAATCCGGTAGAACTTTTCGAACGGCTCGAAATGCAAATCCGATGCGCCCATATTGATCGCATCGAGAAGAATTTTTTGCAGGAATTTGACGACCGGCGCATCATCAATATCGGATGCCCCGGGGTCAACCTGACCCGACATGTCTTCTTCATTGAAGTCGATGTCAAGGTCGTCCCCCATCAACTCTTCCAGATTCTGCTTCTCGCTCTGGCCAAGCTTTTCAAGCTGCTGCAGCAGCAGGGTGTGCTCGACTACGACCGGTTCGACGGTGAGCTCGGTCTGGAATTTGATCTGGTCCAGTATCTGGGTGTTGGTTGGATCAGAGATCGCAACCGCGACTTTATTCCCGCGTTTTGCAAGCGCAATGACCCTCTGCTTTTGCATCAGCTTTGGATCGATTATCTTGTCCGGCAAATGGCTGATATTGAATGCCGACATATCGAGCATCGGATACCCGAAAGTTTCAGAACAAAAACTTGCAAGGGTACGTGCATCGATTGCCCGGCTATCGAGCAATGCATCGATGAATGCAATCTTTTCCGAAGCGGCTTGCTTGGTGACCGTTTCCGCTTGCTGGGACGATATTCGGCCGGCTTGAACCAACGCCCGCGCGAGACCGGACATTGCACTGCTTGAAGCAGGGTTAGGAAGGACTGCCGCCATAGATTGAGCTGGAAAATTACCGAAGGATCATCTAAATTCCATTAGATAATGCCTATAGGCATCTGATTTGTAAAGGTAATGCGACTTAGTCTTGCTGAATTGATAAGGCTCTCGGCGTAAATGTCACAGTTTTCCAAGAGCAATATTATGGATATTACTTGAAGTGTTGATTCGTTCGGCAGGAAGAGCAGGGTATGAAAAGCGATCTAAATGTGTGTTTTCGATTGGTGCTTGGAACGACAAGATACGGCCCGCAGCGCTACCAGGCGTGACAATCGGTAAGGTCGCAAATCGGTGGCATGGTTTCATGCCGGGTAACAAGTCAGGATCACTTGATCGACAGGATGTATTCGGCCAGCATCTTGGCATCCGCATCGGAGATTTGGGGCTGCGGGGGCATGGGCACTTGACCCCACACGCCAGCACCGCCGACCTGTATCTTTTTGGCAAGTTTGTCTACGGCGCTACTGTCACCGCTGTATTTGGCAGCCACATCCTTCAGGGACGGTCCAAACCGTTTCTGATCAACAGCGTGACAGGCCATGCAATTGGATTTCCTGAACAAGTCTGCATCGGCACGAGCGGCGCCGGGCGACAGCAGAATGCCGGACGCTATACATATAGCCATAACTTTGCGCATGAACATGTTCCTTAAGTCAAACGAGGCATGGATGGTCTTTTAGCTCCAAACGCCGCCGGATCAAGAACTTGCCTCCGGCGAACGCTTGTACTTGTGACCGCGCGATGAGCGTCGACGGCGCGGCGTGCAAGCAATCAGGTGGGTGTCATCCGATAGATTTCACCCTCATCGGTCGCTACGTACAGGTTGCCGTCAGGTGCCTGCACCACCGAACGAAAGCGGCCCGCTGGCATCGGAAGTGAGACCGTGGTGCGCTTGGCAGATGTTCCGTCGGCACTGATGTCCAGGATATCAAGGCGGTTTCCAACCGGCGTTCCATGGATGCCGATGCCCATAAGGGAAACAACCATCTTCCCGTCCCAATCCTTCCATTGCTTGCCGCTCAGGAAGGTGCCCGATGACATCCCTTGCGACAATCCGTCGTTGGTCCAGGCTGGCTTCATCGCTTTAGGATACGCGCGAAGATCGGTCATGGGCATGAATTTGGACCGCTCTTTGGGATCGACGGCACCCATTTGATTGGGACTGTAGCCACAGTACTTGTCCGGGCAGTCGCCACGACCATTTACATTGGGACGGGGGTCCCATCCAGCATTGCCACCGGCCACCAGTGCCGTCACCTCATCGGTATGCCAGGGACCATTCTCCGCTGTAAATGGTTGATTTGTCTTGGGACGGAACGCGATGCCTTGAGGATTGCGGTGCCCATACGTAAAGATGCGAGGGTCGAACCCCTCCGGGGCGTTGTTTCCAGGTGCAGCTTTGCCTTCGCGGTCGATGCGCAGGACTTTACCGCCAATGCGTGTCGGGCTTTGCGGAACTTCGCCGTTGTGGGTGTCGCCCGTTGTCACATAAAGGAATCCATCGGCTGGACCGAAGCGTAAGCGTCCGCCATTGTGCGCCCCCGACCCGCCGAATGGGTGGTCACTTGCCGCGACCTTGTAAGGAATGTCAGATACGATATCTTTCCGGTCAGCCAGTTTGGTGCCGTCGGCATTGACCGTGAAACGCATGACACGATTGGTGGACGGCGACGCCATGCTGGAAGTCGAATAAACGTAGATGAACCGGTTGGAAGCAAAATTCGGATCGACCGCAACGCCATTCATCCCCGCTTGACCATCACAAAACAAGTCGTTGGCCGTCGTGTCGTATCCCTTTGAGTCCTTCATTCCAAGCAGTTTGATCACGGTGCCCGATGGCTGGCGAACCGACAAGCCATTGCATTTTTCAGTGAAGAACATGGTTCCATCAGGGAGGAAGGCCATGTCCCATGGGTTGCTTAATTTGGATAGAACGGCGGTGGCGGTCAAGCCCGGCGTCTGTGCATAGGCGGTGCCGGAAACAGCAACTCCGGCACTTGCCAGCAGCACGCAGCCGACAAATTTACCAAAGCCTATAGCTCCACTGGACTGGCTTGCGAACGCCTTCGTATTGATCAAGTTTTTCATCATGCCTCCAAATTAAAATGGTTAGGGCGCTGAACATGACACGCATCGCCAATTTCAATCTAGCATTGCATAAAAGGCATTTCAAATTTAGATACTATTAATTTTTAGATCAGATTTATGCCGGGCGATATTCCGGTCTTCGAAAGGCTGAAAATTGAACTGGGCGATAGTGTAAAAATGAAACATTACTCCGCCTCGCTTTACGGTGCTATACAGGTTTTCGCAGGAAAGGAGGACTTTGCGCGTGGCAAATCGTGGCCAGAATGGCCGGGCACTGTCAGAAACTAATGGAATGCGAAGGATTTTGAAGCAGGCAGTCGTTGCTGGCTAAAGCGGTTTGTGGTGTCGTTGTTCTTGTTATTGTGCGATTCCAAATCGCTTGAGTGCAGTAGGCTTGACGTGAGGAAATTGAAATTTTAAACGCACTCTTATCTTTTATGCTTTTGCATCACCGTACGACGTACCGTGTTGTAGTGCTTAAACAAAGGAAATACTTTTCAGCCGTTGGATCTGTTCAATTTTGGTCGGGGTGAGAGGATTCGAACCTCCGGCCTCTACGTCCCGAAGAATGCGTACAAACAACGTACCCTAGTATTCATAAGGCTTTCCAGCCGATTTCTAGTCGAGTACTACAGTCTGTACTACACTAATATGTTAGTAAAAAATCAATGAATACAACAGTGAGGGATTTTAGCACGTCAAGCCTACTTCGACCGATTTATTGCAGCTAAAGCATCTTGCGTCATTTTTTGCTTGAGTCGCAATTCTGCCGCTTTCGCTTCCTGCGTCGCCCGCTTTGCGTTTTTTGTCATTTGTTTTGCTCTCTCTTTCTGAGACTCTATGCGTTGCTTGTTCGCATCAGTTCTCTCTGATATTTCGAAATATCTCATTTTCAGCTCTTATTGTTCATATGGTCTTCCGGCTTGTTTATTTATCAATAAGTCTGCGAACGAAACCTTTTGAATTGCAACAATCCAGCCGTCATTGCATAAATGAAATTTCTTTGTGATAAGATTTTGATGGGAGGCGGTTCTTCCTCTGACTTCCAGTCAGGGCGGATCTAATAAGAAACTTGTCGAAGGGCAAGTTGCAGGATCGTAAATCTACCTGCTGGCTTCTATAAGAAGCGTTTATCGTATTCACACTTTCCGCCTCCCCTCGATTTTTGGAAACTTGCTTATGCTCGACAAAATTTGGTTCACATATAGGGCAAGAATACGAGCACAAGAACGACTTGCAAGTAATGACCTTCATTCGCAAGCACTTTTGGTTTGGTATGCCGTAGTCGGAGCATGCTTGGCTATAGTTGCAATCAGGCACCCACAATTTTTAGGCCCTGATACCGATATTATTTCTGCAATATTCGGCGTTGCGGTACTAGCACTTTCGATGTTAGTAACAAATCGGGACTATCGTGGACGATCTCTTGAGATGCGAAAAAATTATCTCGCACTTCAAGAGCTCTACAACTCTGCAAGTCAAAGTGGGTCAGGTAATCAGCCCCAAGTCCAAAAACAGTATCAGGAGTTGCTAAACAGTGCCGAAAATCACGCAGAAATAGACGATAAGTACTTTCGTGTATTCCACATAGGTGCGTTAAAAACCCGAGTACCTACCTTGCGAGAAAAAATCGAGGTTCATCTTCATTTGGGCATAAGAGCAATCATACTTTGCCTCATGTATGTTGGCCCATTATCGGCTCTATTCTTCATATGATTCATGACAGCAAGTAAGTCGTTTAAAACGATATTCTTAACTAAGAATCTGCGAAAGATTTATGTAGACCGTATTCAAAATACTGCGTCACGCGGATTAGATCGAATATTTCCAGGGGCATTAATCAAGGTTTTGGCAGACGAACTGGCATTAATTGAGCGCAAAGTTCACGCGGCAGAATATCGCTACACGCCATATAAAGAAAAATTAATCTCAAAGGGTGCAAACGAGCCGCCGCGACTTATCTCGATTCCAACAGCAAGAGATCGTATAGTCTTACGTGGAATCTGCGACTTGTTAACCAAGACCTATCCAGACGCAATTCCGGAGATCCCTCAAATTAAGATCGAGGGACTGAAAGAAGCTTTAGATTCCGGCCAGTACTGCGAATTTGTGAGGATAGATCTGCAGAAGTTCTATCCATCGATTCCTCACGATAAACTGATCAAGACACTGAAATCGAGAATAAGAAAGCCGCAAATCCTGACGCTTATTCACGGTGCAATAACAAACCCAACCGTTCCAGAAAGTAAGGGCGGCAAAGGCGCGGTGAAGAACCTATGCGGTATTCCTCAAGGACTTTCAATATCTAATGTCCTCGCAGAGATATTCTTAAAAAACTTCGACAAACAGATGCGAGAGAAAAGTGGCATCTGGTATAGCCGCTATGTGGACGACATATTAGTCCTGTGTGAAAGTGGACAATCAAAACTGATTGCAGAGGAGGCATGCAAATGCCTTGAAACATATGGTTTAAAGCCACACAGACTGGACACTCCAGGATCGAAATCCAAAAATGGAACGCTCACTGATAAGTTTGAATTCCTGGGCTATCAAGTGAACGGCGGCCAAATTTCAATTCGCAAGCCCAGCATCTATAAACTCGAAGGGGCTTTAGCAAAAATCTGCACCGCATATCGCCATAAGCTGCTGCAGGCTAAGAAGCCGGAAGAGGCTGACCGTGCTGCTCAGATGTGTGAGTGGCGCCTAAATCTGAGAATAACAGGCTGTATTTTTGGAGGGAAGCGGTTAGGATGGATGTTCTATTTTTCCCAAGTCAATGAAACTTCATGTATTCGAGGTGTAGATAATACTGTCAATAGACTGATCGAACGATTTAGTCTGACAGGAAAAATACGTCCAAAGCGCCTACTAAAGACTTATTACGAGTCTCAACGAACTGAGAAATCGGATCACCGTTACATTCCAAACTTTGATGACATGGAAGTAGATGAACAAAGACGAATACTCGGGATGATGCTGGGCGAAGCAAAAGTTAAAGGCTTAACAGATAAGCGGGTGAAAGAACTGTTTAAAATGAAGATTAGTTCTGCTGTGAAGGAACTGGAAGAGGATTTGGCCGGAGTCTATTAGCATTCAGTCTGAATTCGAAGTGAAAATAACTTGCCTCTGATGATATGTAGTGAACCGGACTCGATCTGATAACGCCTGTCCGATTTCACCGCGCCTTGAAACTAGCCGAATTTTCGAGATCGGTGAAACACCGCTATACTAAAGTGCACCAGAAAGCAGTCATCTTTGCCTCAGTGCTGCGGTCTTTTGTTGTTTTCAATCGTTGCCGCGATTCAACCAGCTTACAGCCCTACACCATGGTTAACCGTCCACCACCACAGCAAGTTCGCTCCGCATCAACGGCAGGGGCATGGTTCGTAGATGACAAGCGCTTCTACCAGTACAGCTACGCATCTCTAAAGGAGTTAGAGCACGTTGTCCAAGAAGTGAGGAGCCAGTGGACGAAGCCATTGGGCGCATCTATCAAACAAGCCGAAGCACCTCCGTTCCTCTGGGAACTTGCAAGGAAGCGTGACAGGCTTTCGGATTCAGTAAAGGTATTCTCCGCGATGTCGGTTGAGGCGTTTTTGAACTTCTACGGCGTCGTTCGCTTGGAACAGAACTACTTCGACAATCATGTCGAGAAGCTCGGTCCTGTTCCGAAGCTCAAGCGCCTATTCGCTCTCTGTGAGGGAAAGGCACTTACAGATTCTGAACCGATTGTGATCGTTTTAAGTCGCATCGCCGCACGGAGGAATCGATTGGTCCATCCGCGCACAGTTGAGGTTGCCTCTAGCGCCGTCAGTGGTATCGGGGACCGCATTCCTGAAATAGCGAGAGAGGCTATTGCCGATATGGATGCCTTTTTTGTAGAGTTTGGTCGCCTAGATCCGGATGTGCAGCATCACCTTCCGTCCCCTACGGATCGTAGTGCCTAATTGACCACTTGGCGTCGAACTCGGAAATGATTATCTGACGCATTGTGTCAGATCAAGTCACAACTTATACAGATGATAACTGGAACCGTGCGAAAGTTTGCCTAACCACCAAGGATATAAATCCGCTTGGTCATGCGACGCCAGGCTTCCTTACCATGTCGAAATTCTTCGCTTTACGAACAAATGAAAAGCAAGTTGCGGTTAGGCCCGCACTTCCGCGACATGGTAGGGAGCGAGTATGCACAATGAATTACTTCTTCGTGAAACCAGACCTCAGCGTGTTGCTTATGGCCTCAATCTGAACGTCCAATTCGCCAGCGGCCACAGCTGCTTTCAGCGTATCAAGTATAGGGACAAGCTCGGTCATTGTGCCGATTTCTACAGTAGTCTTTCCCTTCGCTAGCTCGATCACCTTACTGCCATATTTGACATTCAGGCATACTTTTCCGTTATCAGCAGTCCACCACCAAGGTCGAACCCGTCTCGTAACTTCCACCGTAGTGCGTCCGCCAGTTTCCGCATCTTTGACTGAACGAACGACAGCACGCGTAAATGTTCTTCCTTCTTGCTGCGCTTTTGCAAGTTGCGTTTGCTCCCAAATTTTCGCTATCAGGCGATTACGACGCTGCACTACCGCAGGCAATCCACTTGGGCGCTTGATGGTCACAAGTTTCAGATTAATCAGTGCGTTCATTTATCTCTCCTATGTAAGGTGGCATAAGACAGGATGTATTCGCCTTGATAAAGAATCAATGGAATTGTGACGCTATAGAACTCGGACGGAGACCCATAAAAGGATAACTCTAGCATCAACCGAGGAATAGTTATCTGCTAGGCCAACTTCAAAAGTTAATCGCCGAGGTTGAACGCATCAATTTCTTTTCTGACAAATTCACCGAACTCTTTAGTGACCGGAATGTATGAATGGCCCATCTGCATCGCGCCTACAAAGTGGTCATTGCCTGCACGGGTCACATGCGCCTGGGGGTGCTGTTTCTTAAATGCGTTCACTACGTCATTGTAGAAAATTGGCTTTTCAAACCAAACACTTCCATAGTGGAGCGCAAGATTGTTCGCGAAAACATAAAACGGCCATCTATCCTTATCGGGATTTGAGCGCCTTTCATTTGCGGTTCTTTCAAAAACGGCGCTAGCGCAAGCGTAGTAGCTGAGGAAACAAGCTCCGCCAACTGCCACCTCAATCAGGCAATCGCCAAGCCTTATGTTGGCTGGTGGCTTTGCAAATTCTAATTCACAGTATGGTTCATCTCTTGCCTCCCGATTTTTGGGAAGGACAGGGCGGTCCGACACTCCAGATACTTTGATATAGTAGGTGGCGGATGCATTAATATTAATATTCCGATTTCCTGCTGAAGGCGTGCAGTGGGTGTTTAAAATATTACTTAGACCTATATCGGAATGTTGATCGTCCGACTTCTTCCACTTCCACAAATTCGCCATTGATTCAGAAGCCGAGCATAGCTGATCAATTTGGTACTCTGTTAAATTGACGTAATCTAAATGCCTTCTTGTTTCTGCTTGCAAACGCTCAAGCGTCTCGGTATCGGTTATTAGAAGTCCTGTCTCGTGGTTCTTCGTTAAGCCAGAGATTGTTAGATTTGCTGAGGTAACCACTCCTGCAAAAGGGATTTTGCCCTTCAAGAATACGTATACCTTTGAATGGAGTGCCTGATCAATCCCAATCATAGGCCATGATCCGGTTAGTGATTTTACTTTGGAACCAAAGTCACGCAACGAGAAGGGTTTGCGAAACTGATCATCCCCTCTAGGAGCACAAGTACTGATCAGTTCGACTTTTGTCATATTCAATGTTAATCCAGTAAAAAGCGGACCGAAATCATCGAATAAGAATGGAGAGACGAACAGCGCTTCGTCTGAAAGCAGAAGAAGCGATCGAATCAATTCGAGGTGATTCGCTGGGTTTAAATTCACTACTTTCGCTGCTACAGATAACGTAATTTGCGCGTCGCATCCATTTGTAATCAAGTGCATAGCCTGGATAGTTCAAAGTTGATTTGGCATAAATGGTACGGTAATTGTGTATTGAACGTAAATCTTGCCTTATGTTCGCGATTCTGACTGCTCGTAATAAATACCAGCATGACAGAAGATCAAAAAGGGCTCCAACGAGCTTGCATCGAATGGATGGTGCAGAACAAGAATGCGTTCACACATGCCACTACCCTTACGCTCAGGCCGTACCGTACAGTCTTGAATAGCAATGGCGAAGCCATATTGAAGTTGACCCACATTGAAGCGAAAGAGACGTTTCGCTTTTTCATGAAGCGACTTAATGCGAGTCTGTTTGGAAATGCGGCTCGACGTTTCGGGACGGCGCTCTATGTAATTCCTGTGCTGGAAGGGCAAGGAACAAACAAGCTGCTGCACTACCACTGCGCCATTGGTAACGTCCCTACCGGTATGAGTGTCGATACGCTAAAAACGTATATTCGCACAGCCTGGCTGAAAACCCCGCATGGTAACGAACAGATCGATGTCGAACTCATTGAGTCCGCAGGTTGGTTTGCCTATATGGGCAAGGAAATCGGCATCAAGAATGCAGATGTGATGGACTGGACAAATGTTGTCATCCCGTCTGCTCCTACGTCGTTGACCTAAGCGTCCTTCGTACTTTGCTTGTTGAGGAGTTTTGGTGCTCTTTAATAGAATTCATACGACTGTAGATTTTGATGTACAGCTCAGGACAGGAACGGATAGCAAAGCAAGCAAGGCACGACTTAGCAACTCAATACAACGAGCGGATACAACGCGAGACACGAACCAAAGAAATGAGCGACATAACAGCCGTCAGCAATCCGCTGTGCTCCAACCACCGATTATGAATACGACCCGGATTATTAAGCTACAGCGTTCATGCATGACTCGGGGGACGAAAATCGGGATGCAAAACAGGTGCGAGCGCACATTCTCACCAGATGAATTGCCGAGACGTTGAGACCTGATTCGAATGTTCCATCAAGCTGAGCACTAGCGAAAATTTGCGAGAATTTTACTTGCTTCATTCAAAAGCGGAACACGCAATCCAGGGTGGTCACCGTGCACCTCAATCATACGTAGGAGTTCAGCTATTGCAAAAAGCAGCGAAATCTTGCCATCAACCGAACATAACTGCAGCTCAAACCTTCGAAAGATTATGTCGGCGACTTTAGGAGACATCAGACTGAAGCAATAGAGAAATGCAAGGTCAGAACCAAAAGGAACAGTACCCCAAGATTCCCAATCCAAAATCCAACACTCTTCTCTAGTAATATTCGCCCAATGCAAGTCACCGTGCCCAGTTACCCACGAAGAAACGTCGACAAATACATCCCTTCCGAAACGTTCATGTATCCTTCTGTTCACCAAGTCTTGACGGATTGCACATCGGACTGTTTTAACACTTGCCAGATTGCGGAGTGACATGTCGAGCGTGTCGAGCCAATCCCTGGTTATACTAACATCCCCTATCAACTCCGGAGACGGAGAACATGGACTGTCTTTTATATACGCAAATACACTTGCACGCCAAACGATCCCATTTTCTATCCATTCAAAATATCTTTCTAAAGCTGGCCTTTTAATCCCAGGGATATTAGGTAGGTCAATTTCTCCTAACCATAGTTTGTCGGGTGGGGTGTCGAGCTCTCTAAACCTAACCTTAACCCAATACTCGCCACCGCACTTAGACCTGGTTGCAATCCCCGCAGTTTTTTTATGCCAACCGTACTTCGGTTCGCAGGTCTGGTAGATGTATCCGAGCTTACTCAGGGCGTAGCGCAAAGCTCGAAAGACATCTGGCAATTCGGAGTTCATCGTACTAATGAAATTATCTCTGCGACCTTATCTACCGAAAGACGAGGCTGCTGTTGCAACTGCCATATATCAGTCAACTGCTCAACGGTTCTAGGTCCGATCAAAACAACGTCTATTCCAGGAACTGAAAAGGCGAACAAAACAGATGCTTGGGCAGCACTCAAGCCTGGCGAAATAAAATCACAAAATGTTTGGTCAATTTGTTTAGGTATGCATCCACCGTGAAGAGGGGCGCTCGAAATCACTTCTATTCCGGCAGCTTCCGCTTCAGCTAGAACACCCGATTTTCGCACCATAAGGTCTTCTATGGCGTCAAGCTCAATAAGGCTAACTGGGAGCTGAATTGCTGATAGATGATTGGCGGTTCCAGCGATTCTAGTAGCCCGGGCGACCCAGCTCCCTAACGATAGGGCGTCTTGATTTACTTTGGAACGAAAGCCTGCCCACGTCGCTATTCCATAACGCTTAATCAATCCCATACTACACGCCGCCTCTAGCTCTTCTATGCAGGCAAGCATACTGGCCTCAAACTTCTCAAAATCAACATGCTGGGAATACTGATCTGGGTTATGAAGAAAGATGGTATCAATAGAGCCTAGCTGTGTAACGGCCTTGTTGATTTGGTAGCGTAAAAAGCTCTTCGAGAAGCATTGTTGGTGAGTGATGTCCTGTTGGCTTATCACATCTTTTTGAATCAAATCTTGCCGGTCGCACGAAGGAACAAAACCGATTTTTGTCGACACTTTCAGTGATAATTTATTACCACTCAGTTGCTGATGGAACTTACCGACGGCATGTTGAGAAAATCCATTTCCGTAGTTTGAAGCAGTATCAACATCTCTACCACCGATTCCAACATAGCGGTCAAGAAGGCAGGCCAAAGTTGCTGGATCTTGGCGATATGTCCCAAGCCCAAGTTTTGCAGGCCCACTCTTTCGAGGGCGCTTCTCCTGAGATTCAGATGGCATCGTAAACATTGATTAAGCCGTTATTGAGCAGTTCAATCAAAAAAGCAGATACCTGCGCATTTTCTAAACCAACTTCCATCCCTTTGCCAAAAAGAGCCATAACGGGCAGGCGTCTATGCTTCTCTAACGCATCTAACATCGCGTCAGCCTTCAGTGAAAACTCCCACGATTTTCCAAGAGCATGAAAGTATAGTGATACATCATCCCTATCGATTCTCAATCTGCGTGGGGGGACCCATTCAACAATTTCATGGCCATCAAATTTCGCCTCCGATTGAAGGACAATCCAAGGTAGACTTGGACGAACTCGCGGTTTAGCCCTTGCGTCATAGTCATTAAAAAAATGACGCGTCCTTAAGATGTTCAGTTCGTTAAAAGCTGCCTGTTTCAGTAGTGATAGGTGATTTTCTTGTGCTTCGCAAGAAGAAAACCGAGATAAGTCCTTTCGAAAAAGTGGGTTGGTTCGAAGGCGCTCGCAAAACCACGCCATAAAGTCCATTCCTGTTCTGTTAGTTATACCAAACGTAAGATGCAGGGTAGGTTTACCAGTAGGCGTCGCATCATGCCACCATCCGCGAGGAATATAGAGGACGTCACCTGCTTTGATTGTCCCGCACCATACGGGCTGTGCCAAGGGCGGGGGAGGGTTTTCCACATCTAAATACATTGGAAAATCGCGGGTGGGCTGAAATATGCGCCAAGCTTTTTCCCCATGAACTTGGACGATAATAACGTCGTGGTCGTCCCAGTGAGTGCTAAATCCCTGCGTTTTCTTCCAGCCAGCATAAGCATTAACTTGAATATGTTCGCCTAAAACGAATTCACACTTTTCACACAACATCCGAATCGAAGGGGACATTTCATCAATAGCATCCACTACTAACAGGCAACCATCGTTAAGGTGAGCGTTTAGATCAGATAAGCTAATCTGCGGAATACGCGTTCCGCGCCTTGTGGTTTCATACTTCAAATATGTCTCTTGAGGTATGTCCTTTCCTTTTTTTGAAAGGCGCATGCGTGGATAGTCGAGACGATTCTCCTGGAGAATTTGACCAAGCCTTCCCCAAGGCAGTAGATCTTGGAAACGCGTTGGCTCTCCTCCAAAGTACCGGGGCGATTTGCTCCAATACGTTTCTAAGAATTCTTGGGTGCTCATAGGTGCTATAAGGTCCGCAAACTCCATACATTCGTGGCGCATTTAAGGTACTCCTTCAATGAAGTGGGTACGAAAGCAGAAAAGGACAGCTTTCTGTCCTCTTCTCAATGCAGCACAGTTTCGGTTTCACGCAACCTTGTCGTTACTATCACTCCTCCCTGTACCTCCTCCATCGGATGCTTCCGTCTCGTTTCGGGTACGAGTTGTACGGAGATTTTCAGCAGATTTCAGTAGACCATCTTTCTTCTTATCATCGTTTTCTTTATTGCTCTCTTTTGTATCTTGAGTGCTTTTTTCGGAATCTTCCTTCGGTGGTGTCGACATTTGATCTCCTTTGAGAGGGAAGTGGTGATTAGAAGTGTTCGTTAGCCCGCGAACTTGTCTTGGTATCCATCGTATTGGCATACCAATAATCAAAATAGCTCGTTGACCGCGACAGTTTTTGCGCTATCGCAAGCTGTTGATCTCTCGAGGAACTCCTTACATGGAGTGTGTCTGGATGGGAATCAAAGAAAATAGCAAAAATCTAGTGTTTTCGCGTAAGTACTTGATTCTTCTTGCTTCCTAGCCCCATCAACCTTTTGTTGATCTCCATAATCAAAGGTTACATCCTCCGGCATGCGGTCTTCTTTGATTTCGGGGGGGGGGGTGAAAATGGCGCAGGCAAAAACACTTACAGAAAAAGAGCTAAAGAAAGTACTGATCTATATCTCGCTTCGCAAACACGCGTCTCGCAATCGAGCAATGCTGCTGTTGACTCATTGGGCTGGGATGCGTGTTGGGGAAGTGGCTGCATTGCGTATCGGAGATGTGGTTGCGACCGACGGTTCGATCAAAGCCGAAATTCGTTTGTCACCAGAACAGACAAAAGGTCGGCACGCTCGAACGGTATTTCTTGGAGAGCGCTTGCGCAAAGAATTGGCCGTGTACGTTGCGACACTGAAACGACCTTTGCCCGAGAGGCCGTTGTTTTATACTCAGAAGCGATCCGGCTTTACAGCAAATACGCTTTGCCAGCATTTTTATCATTTGTACAGGCAAGTCGGTATTGACGGCGCAAGCAGCCATTCGGGCCGGCGTTCGTTTATTACGAACCTCGCAAATAAGGGCGTAGGTGTGCGTGTCTTGATGGCATTGGCCGGCCATCGGAATATTGGGACTACCCAGGCATACATCGACGTCAACGACGCGATGCAACGTGCTGCTGTTGATTTGGTTTGACGTTGTGACCCGCGATATACATGGCAGACTGAATCCTTAAGTGCGTGTGACTAGTCGCGGCGCATTACATCAATGTACTCGGAAAAGCGTATTCTGAATAGCATCGCTTGGTCCTCGTCTAACGGGCCGACAATGAAGATGCGCCTCTTTTCACCTTTCTGACGCTTATGAATTCTTTCTTCATATTCAAGGCACTGCTCGTCCACATATGTGCGAACTTCTTCGGTAGGCTTTGCGTCATAAACTACATCTGCCATTTCCCCATCTTCCCATGTATCCATTTCAATGGTTCCGTTGAACCATTCCATCGTGGCAAACATGTAGCTATAGGATTCGTAACCCTTCTCGACAACTTTTCGTTCTGATAAAAACTTCATTCGTTCCAACTCCTTAATCTAACTTGGCAAATAAATGGATGATATTGGGAAAAAGTGATGAAAAGGGCCGCAACTGCGGCCCTTTGTTTGAGCAAATTCGTTTTAAAAGAGCCTTATAAATTTTGACGAAGTTGAGTTGCCGCTGCCGTGATATTGAGTGCTGGCAGAGCTGCTTGAGGCGCCTGCGATTTGTGATCATTGATTAGTACTTCAAGACGCGAGAAAATTTTTCTAGCGTCGAAGTGGCAGGTGGTGACTAAGGACGAGAGAAAGCTTTGGCTAAAGCTGGTCACGTTTTCGTCGTTTAGCACGGTTTGAATCGTTGGAAGCCAGATATTCGGATCTTTCGGATTAAACGATACGGTAATGCAGCGACTAAAAACAGCTTCCTCAAAATCTTGCACATTGTTTGTAGTCATGATGAAAACAGAATCCCGTTGCTCCATGACCGATTTAAGCTGCTTCATTGCAGTTGTTGTGAGGTTATCTACCTCGTGCAATATGAAATATCGCAAGCCGCTTCCTTGGTAGATAAATGCTGTGCTTAGGGTATTTTTGATGTGCTCTATTAATGCGACGCCGTTATTGGCTTTATCACACCATACTTCTTCACGAAATACGAAAGTAGGCGATCCATTCGGCTTTGCAGCTTCGATCGCATTGGGTAGCAGGTTCGCAAGGGTTGTTTTGCCTGTACCTGGTTTGCCTTGTAGCAAAATCCCAGTGATTCCATACTTAGGGAAGGTGCTTATGCCATTCAAAATATCGAATATCTTTTTTCTTTCGGCTGCCGACTCAAAAACAATGTCATCCAC
>NZ_DAIUCO010000016.1:0-37725 GCF_036846085.1 Noviherbaspirillum sp.
CGATCAAATCGACGTCAATCCAAAAAAACAGTGGCTTGTTCAGCTTAGCCTTAAGTTACCCATAAGTTTGAAAAGATACTATTGCAAATGAGCAACGTCATATCGCGCCGCTCATTCAAATCGACCAGTTCGATGAGAGCTTGTCCCGCATCCCCCAAAGGTGCGGGATTTTTTTGCTTATCCCTTCCCTAGCCCTGAGCCGGAATCTATTGCCATACTCAAAGTAGTTATGAGGTCTATCGAGACACTGGTTGAGAAACAGGGAAAATTCCCTTGAGCAATTAAAAGTTTCCTCATAGAATCTTTCTTGCGTGAAACTTCTGTCCTTGATACGGTTTCCCTTTCCTCCCAACTCCGTTCCAATTTTTGTGTAACCCATGAAGTTCGGCAATCGCATTCACTTATGCTGAACTTATGATTACATCCGACCTTAAAGCACAACTGATGTCAAAACAAACAGTTATTGGCTCTTTCGCTCTTACATCCCTCGTCATTGCCTCCTACGTATGTGCTTCGCCAGTTTCTCCAATCGATGAAATGCTGGAGGCCGTTAAAGCCCGCAACGAAAAGTCCTTCCTCCAAACCAAAAGCGTAATCGAGAAGGCCGAAAAGCCAGTCGGTGGAGAGGCAGAGAAAGCCAAATCACTCTACGAACAAGCGATGGCTGCATACAAAAATCAGGACTTTGCGACTGCAATTGACCTGTTCACCAAGGCCAGTGCCTCGGATCCGGCACATAGTCGTGCAGCTACCTATCTTGGCATGGCACAGCTAAAGGCAAATAATGCAGTTGCAGCAGAGCTGGCTCTACGCCGGGCTCTTGTGCTTGAACCGAATAATTCGCAAGCATGGATGTACCTTGGAGATGCTCTCGCTATCCAAACCAAAACGGATCATGCTGCATCCAGCTACTACCTGGCCTGGTACTTCGGGCAAAATCAGTAGGCTGCTGTGCAATACATCTCGAAACTGGCCAGTTCTTCAAACCGGTCAATCGCTTCGGCTGCACAACAAGCACTATCCGCACATATTAAGAGTGCCCCTCCCATGAAGAGCGCCGCACCTGAGCACAGCGCTGTTCGTGCACCCTCTGGACCTGGTACAGCATCTCGCAAATCGCACGAAGCAACTTTACTTCCTACAGGACGATCATGCGATGTAACCAAATCCGCGTCCTCATTGAACGCAATATGTAGTCAAGGCAGGGAAGCGTATCGGGTCAATCAGATTACCTACGAATTCAATGATGCAATTTATCGCGCCGTACTAAGTTGGATACCGGAGGATGAATTTCCGGTGTCTGGCAACGGTACGCCGATCGCCTCTTCAAGTTATCCTGACGCAAAGGTTTTCAAGGTCGAGGTCATCGAATCCGGATTGCAGGCAAAGAGGCAAGCTGAAATAGACCGGAAAGAACAAGCGAAGCTGGAAGCGAAACAGAAACAGGAAGCTGAACAGCTTGCAAAGCGTCAAGAGGAAGAGGCGAAGCAAGCGGCCATCAAGAAGAACCAGGAGAATCAACGCCAGCAACACGTTGACCGCAAAGCGCACGCAATTCAGTCTTCCAAAGTGCATCCGACAAACGCTCTAGTATGGATTGATAGCGAAGACACACGCTCGGCACGAATACTATCAACAAGAACAAGCAAGCCGGCGTCAGAGTGTTTTGGCTGGATTAATTACTTCTATCAAAAGAGCATGGGCGGAAACAGCACATTTCATCCGCCAGAAAAGTCAGAGTTTGAGAAGTCGTCTGATTACGCAAATCGAGTAAGCCAGGCAAAAGCAAAGTTTGAAGACACTAAGGCGCAGCGGGATGAACAAGCACGAAATAGATTGGAATCGCTATTGCTCAGTCAGTTAGGATCACCATTTATCTCCAACGTAAAATACAACGCAGACACCGAAGAGTTCCAGCTTTCGGTTTCCTCAGGCATGTGTGCTTTTGATTTACCGGTCAAGATAAAGGCACCTGTCAAAGATGCTCCACAATTGAAGGCGACGTTGGAGCAGATGAAGCCAGTGGTAGTGTATGAATTTGCTGGAGACGCAATGGCTGCAAAATACGTTCAGCTTTTAGAAAACAACAAGATTGCATACACGTCTTCTTTCAATGTATCTGCCCCCATGAAGTTCAATGCTGAGAATGCCGCAAAATTCAAAGCCATCGCCGAAAAGATTGAACGAGACAGTGAAATGGCGGCAGCATCAGCCAAACGCGAGCGATTTAATCAAATGAGATCGACGCAGTGGGGAAGGTACTACTTGGCGATCAATGCTGCCGGCCCCATCTGCGATAACTTCCGCACCATCATTATGAACATGCAAAGCCAAGGCCTGCCAGAAAACAATTTAAACACTATTGCACGCGATGCATACATTTCGGCAGACAGAGCTGGTTGTGTGAATTGAGGCTACGCTGATCAAGCCGCCGATTTCCGAATTCAGGTCGAGGTGATCTATTTGAACCGGAAATTGGCAGTGTTGAGCCGGTTATTTCATGCCCTTGCGTGCGAGGCACTGGGCTTTTCCGCTTGCGTTCTCCCATTACGGGCGCACCTTTGTCCTTGGCCAATCGCATGACAGGTAAGTATTCGCCAACGCCAGCGCCGTGAAGGCGCGGCAGGCATACTTGGTCAGACGCTCGGTAGCGCACCTTCGTATAGCCCCACGGCCGCTTGACCACCGCGAACACATGCTCGCCCCGGGCCCGGATCTTCGATTTGTTCCGGTTCTTCGCGCGCTTGACCTCATCGACTGCTGCATCCTTGAGGCGGCGCGCGATCCTTCGTAAAGTCCTTCGCCGGTGGCGCCTTGCCATGAATCAGCGTCTCTTGGCTCACATAGGCGCTGTCGCCATACCCGCGCTTCTCGCGGCATCGCAGCAACTGTGGCAGCTAGTGCTTGTCGTCCACGTCGGCAGATGTCACCACGGCGCTATGCGCCAGTTCGCTTTGGCTGTCCACACCGATCGGTTAGCGCATCAGCGTAAGAAGCCGATCACGCACCCGACGCTCAACCGCTGACCAGTACATCATTACACTGTCAGCCGAAGATCGATTTCCAGAGCGCGATCACATCCGCCGATTCCTTCGCGACCCGTGCGCCATCCACCCGAGCACGGTCTTCACCCTGCAGGCGGATCTGGTGCTGCATCTTGCGGTATTTGCGATAGGCGTCCGCGACGCTGCCCGCCAGCGAGGCATCGATCAGGCCCAGTTCGCCGCAGAGTTTCAGCAACGCGATATTGCCGATATCGGCTGTCAGCCGCGGATGCCCGGATGCGTGACGCAGGACCAGGTACTGCACCATGAATTCGATGTCGATCATGCCGCCGGCGTCATGCTTGAGATCGAAGCGGCCGGAACGGTTGGGATGCGCGGTGTGCAGCTTCCTGCGCATCGCCAGCACCTCGTCGCGCAGTTTCTTCTCGTCGCGGGGTTGCTGGAGCACTTTTTCCCGGACTTCCTCGAAGCGGCTGCCGATGGTCACGTCGCCGGCGCAAAAGCGGGCACGTGTCAGCGCCTGGTGCTCCCAAACCCAGGCCGATGCCGACTGGTATTTCTCGAACGCCTGCAGGCGCGACACCAGGAGGCCGCTGGCGCCGTCCGGGCGCAGGGCGACATCGATATCGAACAGGATGCCGGACGAGGTATGGCTGGTCATCCAGGTAATGAAGCGCTGGGCCAGTCGCGCGTAGTTGCCGGGCGCGTCCGGGTGATCGTCGTCGTACAGGAAGATGACGTCGAGGTCGGATGCGTAGCCGAGTTCCTTGCCGCCCAGCTTGCCGTAGGCGATCACCGCGAACAGCGGCACCTCCCTGTGCCGGTTGGCAACCGTGCGCCAGACCGCTTCCACCGTGACTTCCACCAGCACGTCGGCCAGGGCCGACAAGTGGTCCGCCAGTCTTTCCACCGTCAGATCGCCTTCCAGGTCCTGCGCCAGCAGGCGGAACAGCTGGGCATGGTGCAGGTCGCGCAGCACGTTCATCTGCTGCTCGGTATCGCCTTCGTTGGCTTCGAGCTGCCGCCGGCATTCGATCGCGAACGCCGGCCAGTCCGGTGCCGCTTTCAAGGTGCGGTCTTCCAGCAGCTCATCGAGGAGAATCGGATGTCGCGTCAGGTACTTCGCCGCCCAGTCGCTGGCGTCCATCATGCGGATCACGCGTTCCAGCGTATGCGGATATTCGGTGATCAGGGCGAGGTAGGCGGCGCGGCGGGCAATCGCCTCGAAGAAATCCAGCAGGCGGCCGAGGGTGGCGGAGTGCGATTCAGTGACGCTGGTGACGATCGGCAGCGCCGCGTTGATCAGTGCCGTCAGCCGCGTACGGCTGCTATCGGGCAGGGATTGCAGGCGCGGCGATTGCCAGGTCAGCATCAGGCGCTTAGCCGCTGCCGGCGCGTCGCTGAACCCGAGCATCGCCAGGCGCGCTTCGATGGTCTCGATGGTGTCGTTTTCCGATAAAACCGTTTGCGCCGGTCCCGGCCCGGCCGGCTCCGGCTCGCCGTTGCTCTTGTCGCTGAACATCGCATCGAACTGGGCGGCGACGATGCCACGTTGGCGGCCAAGCTCCTGCAGCAGCGACTCGGTGTCCGCGAAGCCCATCATTTTCGCCACCGTCAGGCGATCTTCCGGATTTGCCGGCAAGGTATGGGTCTGGGCGTCGTCCAGGTATTGCAGCCGGTGCTCGAGATTGCGCAGGAAGGTATACGCGTCTATCAATTGATCGACTTCCACCACCGTCAACAGGTTCTTTTCCGCCAGCGTGCGCAACGTGACCCGGGTGGAGCGGTCGCGCAGATCGGCGTCCCGGCCGCCGCGGATGAGCTGAAATACCTGGGCCAGAAATTCGATTTCGCGGATGCCGCCCCGGCCCAGCTTCACATTGTGGCTGCGCTCCGGATGCCGCGTTTCCTGGCGAATGACCTCGGCGCGGATCTGCGCGTGCATGTTGCGCATCGCATCGATGGCGCCGAAATCGAGGTAACGCCTGTATACAAAGGGCCGCACGATCTGTTCAAGCGCGGCGATATCGGACGGCTTGCCGGTGATGGCGCGTGCTTTCACCCATGCATACCGTTCCCATTCCCGGCCTTGCACGATCAGGTATTCCTCCACCATGCCGAGGCTGGCGGCGAGCGGGCCGGATGCGCCGTTCGGGCGCAGGGCCATATCGACACGGAAGGTGAAGCCGTCTTCGGTGATTTCCGAAAGCGCGCCGATCAGCTTCTTGCCGAGACGGATGAAAAATTCGTGATTGGAAAGCTGCCTTTGCTCGGGGGAGCCGATCCGGGTGTCGCCATCTTCGCCGTAGACAAATATCAGGTCGATGTCCGACGAGACATTCAGCTCGCCGCCGCCGAGCTTGCCCATGCCCAAAACCATCAGTTCCTGCGGTTCACCGGACTCGTTGCCGATCGGTGTGCCGTAGGTGTCGATCATTTCGGCGGTCAGCGCCGCCACATGGGTCTGCACCGCGAATTCGGCAAAAGCACTGATGGTGTCGAGCACTTCCGCCAGCTCGGCACGGCCGCTGAGTTCACGTTCGATCAGTGTGGTAATGACAAGGTTGCGTACGCGACGCATCGCGCGCGGCAGCGGCATGCCGGCTGCTGTTTCCGTTTGTAAAAGCCGAGCAAATTCCGGTGTGCTCATAGATAATCCGGCGAGGCCGGCCACCATGTCTGCACGGGCCGGATCGGCTGCCAGCCAGCGCGCGTAGAAGCGCGAGGCAATATTACTGGTCAGATTGGACTGGATCACGAATGTCGATGGCTGAATTTGAATTTTTGTCGGTGTTGGACGCTGCGAAACTGCTGCGGGCAGTGTCTTGCGGCAAAATAGCCTGCCGTCAAAGCGGTCGGGCACGATCCATGCGAACATGTCACGTTGCCGGCAGCTTCGCTGCGGAAACTCATTTTACGCCGAGTCGCTCTATTTGCCTTATTGATTGATGTCCTTAGAACAAACCCAGCCAAACCGATTCATGGCCCGCCTCGGCATCTGCTGGAAGGCCATGCAGCAAGGACATCGCTCCCTGTTTCATGCCATACGACGTACCGTAGTCCTATTGTCCAGGCTGCTGCTGGTCGCCTATTTCCTCTTTTGCATCCTGTTCCTCGCATTGCGTTACATCGTCCTGCCGAATATCGACAGCTACAAGCCGAACGTGGAGCGTATGGCCACCCATGCGATCGGCAGCAAGGTGTCGATCGCAACTATCGAGGCGTCCTGGTCCGGACTGCGGCCGCAGCTTGCGCTTGGCGACGTCGCCATCCATGACACCTTCGGCAATGAAGCCCTGCGGCTGCCCAAGGTGTCCGCAACCTTCTCGTGGCTATCTATTGCGGTTGGCGAGCTGCAGCTGTACCGGCTGGAAATCGACCGTCCCGACATGGACATATTGCGCGATTCGGACGGCAACCTGCACGTCGCCGGGATACCGGTCGATCCGCGCAAGACCGGTGATCCCAAGGCGGCCGACTGGGTGCTGTCCCAGCGGGAGATCGTGATCCGGAACGGCCGGTTGCGCTGGATCGACGACAAGCGTATCGCACCGCCGCTGACGCTGGAGGGCGTGACGCTGCTGCTGCGCAATCACTGGCGCTACCACGAGTTCGCGCTGAAGGCGGTGCCGCCCGAAGGCGTGGCTTCCCCGGTCGATATACGTGCCGCATTCGCCCACCCCTATTTCTCGAAAAGGATTTCCGATCCGACCCGCTGGACCGGCCAGATGTATGCCGATCTCCAATATGTGGACCTGGCGGCGTGGAAGCCGTATGTCGATTATCCGGTCGAGATGGAGCGGGGCAACGGCGCCGTGCGCGCATGGCTGACCTTCGACCAGGCGAAGATCGCCGACTTTACCGCCGACCTGATGCTCGACAATGTGTCGACACGACTGCGCAAGGACCTGGAGCCGCTGAATCTGGCGCGGGTCAACGGCCGTGTTTCGGTGCAGGAAGCAATCAGCCCGAAAGCCAGGGACGGCGTGCCGACCTTCGGTGCAAACGGGCATGCGATCACGCTCACCGACTTTTCGCTGGAGACCGATGAAGGTCTGACCCTGCCGGTGACCACCATCAGCGAGCGTTTTAGCACGGCCCAGGGCAACAAGCCGGAACGAACCGAAATTTCCGCTAGCCTGCTTGACCTGAAAACCCTGGCCGAACTTGCCGGGCGCCTGCCGCTGCCGGCAGCCCAGTTGCAGATGCTGAACGATTATGCCCCGCGCGGCGTGCTGAAGGATTTCGCGGTGCAATGGGATGGCGCCTATCCGGAGGTATCCGCCTATCGTGTGAAGGGGAGTTTCGAGGCATTGTCGATGCAGGCGCAGGCAGCACGGCCGGCGCGTCCGAAAAGCGGCAAAAAGCCGGCCCAGGCGGCAGTACCGGCCATTCCGGGTTTCGAAAACCTCACCGGCCATATCGACGCCAGCGAGCTTGGCGGCAGCTTCAAACTCGACTCGCGGCAGCTGCGCCTCGAACTGCCGGGTTATTTTGCCGAACCGACGATGCTGTTCGATCGCCTCGACATGCGGGCCGGCTGGGCGTTCCAGGAATCCGACCAGTTGCTGCTGGAAGTGGAACGGATGGATTTCGAGCAGGACGGCTTGATCGCCTCGCTGGCCGGCAAGCACCTGATGCCGCTCAGCCAGCAGCAGGGCAAACCATCCGGCATGCTCGATGTGTCGGGAACCTTGTCGGGCCTGCAACTGCAAAAGGTCGGGAAATACCTGCCGCTGCAAACACCCGAGCATTTGCGTTCATGGCTGAGCGGTGCGCTGGTGGGCGGCGTTGCTGATGATTTGAGCCTGAAGATCAAGGGCGACCTGGAACACTTTCCGTTTCTGGCAAAAAACGGCGAAAAGCCGAAGGGCGAATTCCACATTTCCGGCCGCCTTGTCGACGGCGTGCTGAATTATGCGCCGGAAATCTTCGCCAAGGATGGCAAGGCCCCGCTGTGGCCGACGCTGGAGCAGGTGCGGGGCACCATCGAGTTCGACCGCACCAGGATGGAAATCAACGCCGACAGTGCACGAACGCACGGTGTCGTCATTTCGAAGGCCAAGGCGGTGATCGCGGACCTGGCATCCCCGGACAGTATGCTGACCGTCGAGGGAGATGCGGCCGGACCGTTGCAGGAATTCCTTCAATTCACCATGGACAGCCCCGTTGCGGGCTGGATCGCCAATTTCACCGAGGAATCCAAGGGCAGCGGCAATGCGAAACTGGCCCTCAAGATGCAATTGCCGCTCAACCACATGACGGATGCGAAAGTGCGCGGCGTGCTGCAGTTCGCGAACAACAATGTCACGCTGCAGAACGATATCCCGCCGTTGCTGGGCACGAACGGCAAGCTGGAATTCAATGAGAAGGGCTTCACCCTGCATGGTGTCCGCGCAAGCTTCGTGGGCGGCCCGGTTGCCGTATCCGGCGGCACCCAGAGCGACGGCAGCATCGTGGTCAATGCGGAAGGCAGCGTTACCGTGGACGGCTTGCGCAAGACTTACCCGACGGCGGCGATGCAGCGCCTGTCGGAGCGCATTGGAGGCGGGGCGCGATACGGCGCGACCATCCGCGTCAAGAACAAGCGTCCGGAAGTCGTGATCGAATCGAATCTCGCAGGGCTCGCGCTCGACTTTCCCGCGCCGCTGCGCAAGGCCGGCTCCGACAGCCTGCCCTTGAAATTCGAGTTGATCGGCCGGCCGTCGAACACGCCGCAGCTGTTGCGTGACGAAATCAAGCTCTCGCTCGGTTCTGCCATCGCAGTGCGTTACGAACGCGAGAAAGCCGTCGACAAGGATGCGCAATGGCGTGTCGTGCGTGGCGGCATCGGCGTCAATCAGCCGGCGCCGCAGCCTGACGGCGGGCTGATCGCCAACGTCAGCATGGACCTGCTCGATCTCGATGCATGGCGAGGCGCAGTGACGGCGATTACCGCCACCGGGCAACCGGCGGAGGCCGCCAGCCAGCCGGATTCTCTCAACCTCATGCAATACATCGAGCCCGAAGTATTGGCTGCGCGCGCAACGACACTCGTCGTCATGGGCAGGAAACTCGACAATGTCGTGGTTGGCGCTTCGCACCAGAAAGGCGTCTGGCAAGCCAATATCGATTCGGAACAGGCATCCGGCTATGTGACATGGAACGAATCGCCATCGGGCACGGGATTGGGCAAGGTGACGGCCCGCCTGGCGTCGCTGGTGATCCCGAAATCCGCCGCGTCCGACGTCAGCGCACTGCTCGAGGGAAAGAACACCACCACGCGCATGCCGGGATTGGACATCGTCGCGGAGAATTTTGAACTGTTCGGCAAAAAGTTCGGTCATCTGGAACTCATGGCGGACAATACGCGAGCCAGTAGCGGCGTCGAATGGCGCATCAACAAGCTGTCGATCGTCAACCCGGATGCGGAGCTGACTGCGACCGGCAAGTGGTCCATCCGCGACGGTACGAATCTATCCAGCCTCGACTACACGATGAACATCCGCGATGCAGGCAAGTTGCTCGATCGCTTCGGTTTTGCGAACCTGCTGCGCGGCGGCAAGGGCAGGATGCAAGGCGAAGCCAACTGGAAAGGCCTGCCATTTTCGCTCGATATTCCCACGCTCTCCGGGCAGTTCAAGCTCGATATTGCGGCCGGACAGTTCCTGAAAGTCGACCCGAGCGCGGCGAAGCTGCTCGGCGTGCTGAGCCTGCAATCCTTGCCGCGCCGGCTGGCGCTCGACTTCCGCGATGTCTTTTCGGAAGGCTTCGCCTTTGACGGCGTGACAGCCGACGTCGCGATCAGCCAGGGTGTTGCCACAACCAATAACTTCAAGATGCGCAGCGTTGCGGCAACGGTGCTGATGGACGGCAGCGCCGATATTGCAAAGGAAGCGACCAATCTGCATGTGGTGGTCATCCCGGATATCAATGTCGGCGCCGCATCGGTCGTCTACGCGCTGGCGGTCAATCCCGTGATTGGCGTCGGGACTTTCCTTGCCCAGCTTTTCCTGCGCGATCCGCTGATGAAGGCATTCACCTTCGAATACCAGATCAGCGGTCCGTGGAAAGAACCTGTCGTCACCAAGCTGGCGCGGAACCAGCCCGCCCCGGCGCAGGATGCCGCAGGCAATCCCCGGCAACCGGGCTGAAAGGAGATTTATATGACGCAAAGCCTCATGAAAGCGGCGGCTGTGCAGATGGTGGCAACACCGCAGCCGGAAGAAAACATGCTCGCCGCGCGCCGCCTGATCGGGCAGGCCGCGCAGCAAGGTGCTCAACTGGTGCTTCTGCCCGAATACTGGCCGATCATGGGCATGAAGGAATCGGACAAGGTTGCGCACGCCGAAAGAACGGACGACGGCCCGATCCAGGCGTTCATGTCCGGTCTCGCACGTGAACATGGCATCTGGCTGATCGGTGGCACCCTTCCCATGGCCGCGGCGGAACCAGGCAAGGTACTCAATACCCTGATGGTGTACAACCCCGCCGGGGAGCGGGTGATTCGTTACGACAAGATTCACCTGTTCAATTTCACGCGCGGCGACGAATCCTACGACGAAGCGCGCACCATCGTTCCCGGTTCCAGCGTCACCACCTTCGAAGCGCCTGTAGGCAGGGTCGGGCTGTCGGTGTGCTACGACTTGCGCTTTCCCGAACTGTATCGCGCGATGGGTGATTGTGCGCTGATTGTCGTGCCGGCCGCATTCACCCACACCACCGGCAAGGCGCACTGGGAACTGCTGCTGAGGGCCCGGGCGGTGGAAAACCAGTGTTATGTCCTTGCCGCCGCCCAGGGTGGTCAACATGTCAACGGGCGCCGTACCTGGGGTCACAGCATGCTGATCGATCCCTGGGGGGAGATCAAGGCAGAGCTGCCGGAAGGCGAGGGGATCGTGGTCGGCGACATCGATGTGCACCATGTGCAGCGTGTGCGCGACAGCCTGCCGGCCTTGAGACACCGGAGGATGTAGGCGCGCCGGATTTGCGGCATGATGCCTGTGTGCATGGTTTTCTCCTGCGGGGACAGCCGGCCGGCAGATGCTCTACAATCGTTTCATCCCCGGATCAAACCTGTAACGCGGATGTATTCCGCAGATGCGAAAGACCATGAATTTATTTGAACCGAATCTCCAAACCCTTGCAACCGCTCGTGAAGTCCTGCTGACGCCATTCGGGCTGGATGAATCGAAACTCATCAAGGCGCTTGGCGCCATCTTCACCCACCGGGTCGACTACGCCGATTTGTATTTCCAGTTCACCAAGAGTGAAGGCTGGAGCCTTGAGGAAGGCATCGTCAAGACAGGCAGCTTTTCGATTGACCAGGGTGTCGGCGTGCGTGCCGTGTCCGGTGACAAAACCGCTTTCTCGTATTCTGACGAAATCTCCGAGCGCGCCCTGCTGGAGGCCGCGGCCGCTACGCGCACCATCGCGCGCCAGGGTGCCGGTCGCATCAAGGTCGCTTCCGCCATCCAGCCCTCCGGTGGCCGCTCCCTTTACGTACCGCAAGACCCGTTCGCATCGCTTGATGCCACCGAAAAAGTGAAGTTGCTGGAAAGGGTGGAGCGTATCGCTCGCGCCAAGGATCCGCGCGTGGTCCAGGTCATGGCGGGACTTGCCGGTGAGTATGACGTCGTTCTTGTTGTCCGCAGCGACGGTGTGCTGGCGGCGGATATCCGGCCATTGGTCAGGGTGTCGATCACAGTGATCGCCGAGCAGAACGGACGGCGCGAAGTCGGTTCAAGTGGCGGCGGCGGACGTTACAGCTATGCGTATTTCACGGATGAACTGCTGGAAAAGTATGCCACTGAAGCCGTCGAATCCGCACTCGTCAACCTGGACTCCCGGCCTGCGCCGGCAGGCCCGATGACCGTGGTCCTCGGACCGGGATGGCCCGGTGTGCTGCTGCACGAAGCGATCGGCCATGGCCTCGAAGGCGACTTCAACCGCAAGGGTTCGAGTGCGTTTTCCGGGCGCATCGGTGAGCGCGTGGCAGCCAAAGGCGTCACCGTGGTGGACGACGGCACCATCGCTGACCGCCGTGGTTCGCTGAACATCGACGACGAGGGCAATCCGACGCAATGCACAACCCTGATCGAGGACGGCATCCTGAAAGGCTACATCCAGGATACGATGAATGCGCGCCTGATGAACATGCCTGTTACCGGCAACGCGCGCCGCGAATCCTTTGCCCATCTGCCAATGCCCCGCATGACCAATACGTACATGCTCGGCGGCGACAAGGATCCGGCGGAAATCATTGCCTCGGTGAAGAACGGTCTGTACGCGGTGAATTTCGGTGGCGGACAGGTCGACATCACCAGCGGCAAGTTTGTCTTTTCCGCAAGCGAGGCCTACATGATCGAAGACGGCAAGATCAGTTATCCGGTCAAGGGGGCAACCATCATCGGCAACGGACCCGAGGTTCTGAATCGTGTGTCGATGATCGGCAATGACATGCGTCTCGACAACGGCATCGGTGTGTGCGGTAAGGAAGGACAAAGCGTTCCGGTCGGCGTCGGCCAACCCACCCTGCGTATCGATGGCATGACGGTGGGCGGAACCGCCTGACAATCCTGCCGTTCTGCATGAATTGCGCAACGGCCTTGCAGAATATGCTGAATTTTCGGTCTGTCGCTTGCCAAATCCTTTGATTTACTGCACTATTGGCTCCAATCTGTTTGAGAACAACGCCATTCACATGACTTTCTCGCGCTTCCACTTTTACTTTTACTTTAGCTATCCCAGCCCAAAGGCGGTGGAAAGCGGCAGGTTCATGTAAAAGCAGCGCGCTAAACAGAACAAACCGAATTTCAAAAAAACCGCCAGTGATGGCGGTTTTTTCTTTTGTACGGATTCAAATTTCAAGCCTTTTGACTGGAGAAAAAACATGCCGCGCACCGACGACCTACGCATACGTGAAATGAAAGAACTGATTCCGCCATCGCATCTGATACGCGAATTCTCCTGTTCGGAAAAAGCGGCCAACGTCGCGGCCAATGCGCGTACCGCGCTGCATCGGATTCTCCACGGCCAGGACGACCGCGTGATGGTCGTCATCGGCCCATGCTCGATCCACGACACCAAAGCGGCAATGGAATATGCGCGGCGCCTGGTCGAGCAGCGTGACCGATTTGCCGGCGAGCTGGAAATCGTGATGCGGGTCTATTTCGAAAAGCCGCGCACTACCGTGGGCTGGAAAGGGTTGATCAACGACCCCTACATGGACAACAGCTTCCGCATCAACGACGGCCTGCGCATGGCGCGCGAGCTCCTGCTGAACATCAACGAACTGGGTCTGCCAGCCGGCACGGAATTCCTCGATGTGATCAGCCCGCAGTATGTCGCCGACCTCGTGAGCTGGGGTGCCATCGGCGCGCGCACCACCGAATCCCAGGTGCATCGCGAACTGGCCTCCGGTTTGTCCTGCCCGGTCGGATTCAAGAACGGCACCGACGGCAACGTCAAGATTGCCGTCGATGCGATCAAGGCGGCATCCCAGCCGCACCATTTTCTCTCGGTCACCAAGGGCGGCCACTCGGCGATCGTGTCCACCAGCGGCAACGAGGATTGCCACATCATCCTGCGCGGCGGCAAGGCGCCGAATTATGATGCCGCGAGCGTGGAAACCGCCTGCAAGGATATCGCTACCAGCGGCCTTGCATCACGCCTGATGATCGACGCTTCGCATGCCAACAGTTCCAAGAAGCCGGAAAACCAGGTGCCGGTATGCGCCGACATCGGCAAGCAGATCGCCGCGGGTGATACGCGCATTGTCGGCGTCATGGTGGAATCGCACCTTGTAGGCGGCCGCCAGGACCTGGTACAGGGCAAGGAGCTGACCTATGGCCAATCGGTCACTGACGGTTGCATCGACTGGGAATCCAGCATCAAGGTGCTGGAAGGGCTGGCCGAGGCGGTGAAGCAGCGTCGTCTCGCCGACCCGGACTAACGCGAGCTGTCGCGCGGATGACTGGATCACTGCCGCGCGGCGTGATCCACTATTCTTCTCAGAACCGTTTCGTGAGCGTCATCTGCTCGCCTTCGCGACGCATTTCGGTCCTGTTCAGGAACGACATGCCGAGCAGGATGATCGGCAAACCCTGCTCCTGCACCATGGCATCCACCTGGTTGAGTTCGATGTCGCCGACCTTGACGGTATTGAGCCTGACCTTGTACGCCGGCGCCACACCGTTGGCCGTGTTGACGTAGGTTGGCTGGCCGCTGCGGTAATTAATACCCAGCCTCGTCGCATCCGATGCCGGCATCGCGATCAACGTGGCGCCGGTATCGAGCAGCATGCGCACCGTGCCGCCATTGATCTGGCCCTGGACCATGTAATGGCCTTGTCCATCGGGCTTGAGCGTCACGCTCGCCGGGCCGCTGGCGGCGGTGCGGTTGACATGTTCGCCGAGGGCGATCGTCTGTCGCTTGCCGTTGGATTCGATCGTCGCGCCGCCGTCATTCACCGCGACCAGCTTGAATCCGCCCGGAATATTGGCGCCCACTGAGTAAGTTTTCGGCGAGCCGCCATCGACGACCAGCACCGCCTTGTTGGGAAACAGCCCCACGACGCTGACGTCGGCGGCATGGGCTGCACCGATGGATAAAAGGAGGGTGGCAAAAAGTGTAGTCGAACGCATCGGATACTCGGCGCAAGTTAGGGCAGGGAGTGGGGCACGATTTCGAGATGGATATCCCACAGCAGGCGGATATCATCCCATACTTCTGGCGGAAATCCTTCCCGGCTTCCGCGTTCATTCATGGTCAGCTTGGCAAAATAGGTATTCAGCTCCGGATATCCCCACATCGACTCGATCGCAACAAGGACATGCCGAAAGTTCTGCTCCATCAGCGTAACGTATCGATCTTCCGGACGGGCAGATTTTTGCACTGCGGATTTCGGGTCTGACGGATGGCCGAGCATGGATACCTCCTGCGAAGGCATGGCGCCGAGTGGCGCGTGTAGGTGATTACCAGCAGTTAATCACGGAAATTATTAAATTCCAACGGCAGGTCCGTCACTTCCTTGCGCATCAGGGCCATTGCCGCCTGCAGATCGTCGCGCTTGGCGCCGGTGACCCGGACCGCATCACCCTGGATCGATGCCTGGACCTTCATCTTGCTGTCCTTGATGATGCGGACGATTTTCTTGGCCGCCTCGGATTCAATGCCGTTCTTGATCTTGATGACCTGCTTGACCTTGTCGCCGCCGATTTTCTCGATTTTTCCCAGGTCCAGGAAACGGACATCGACACCGCGCTTCACCATTTTCCCGGTCAGAACGTCGCGAACCTGCGTGAGCTGAAAATCACTGTCGGCAAAAGCGGTCAGTTCCCGTTCCTTCTGTTCGACGCGCGCATCGCTGCCCTTGAAATCGAAACGGGTGGAAATTTCCTTGTTTGCCTGATCGACGGCATTTTTCACTTCGAC
Source organism: Noviherbaspirillum sp. (assembly GCF_036846085.1). Lineage (NCBI taxonomy): Bacteria > Pseudomonadati > Pseudomonadota > Betaproteobacteria > Burkholderiales > Oxalobacteraceae > Noviherbaspirillum > Noviherbaspirillum sp. The sequence goes on from NZ_DAIUCO010000016.1 coordinate 15,420, forward strand.
GGTATTGGCTTCAGAAACTACATCAAACGATGGCATAAATATTCCTCTTTAGTGCAAACGTATTGCTATTTAAGTAACGATGTATTCTAGCGGACAAAAACACGGGTGGCCATATTTGCTTCCGTCTATAATCCTCCAGCTATGACAGACAGACTGCCGCTTCAGTGCGATTTTTCACTGCACGAACATAATACGTTCGGCATCCGCGCAAAAGCGAATGCCTACATCCAGGTTACCAGCGCCGACATCCTGTCGGAAATCCGCCTGGACAACTCGTTAAGCACATTGCCGCGCCTGGTGCTTGGCGGCGGCAGCAACATCCTCCTCAGTGGCGACTTCCCGGGCCTTGTGCTGCATATGTGCCTCAAAGGCATCGAGATCGTGGGGCGGGACGCACAGTCAACCTACGTGCGGGCCGCCGCCGGTGAAAGCTGGCATGGCCTGGTTTGCCGGACACTGGAACTCGGGCTGGGCGGCCTGGAGAACCTGTCCCTGATTCCAGGCAGCGTCGGCGCCGCGCCGATTCAAAACATCGGCGCCTATGGTGTGGAACTGAAGGATTGTTTTCATGCGCTCAGCGCCTTCGATTTTGATACCGGAAACATCTTTACGCTGAATCGCGATGAATGCGATTTCGGTTACCGCGATAGCGTATTCAAACATCGACTCGCCGGACAGGCCGCCATCCTGGATGTGACGTTCGCATTGCCCCGGCAATGGCAGCCCAATCTGAACTATGCGGAGCTGGAACAGGAACTTGCCGTACGTGGCAAGCCCGATCCGACGGCCCGCGACATCAGCGACGCGGTAGTCGCCATCCGTACCCGCAAGCTGCCGGATCCAGCTGTCATCGGAAATGCCGGCAGTTTCTTCAAGAACCCGGTGGTGCCTGCGGCGCAGCGTGAACGCTTGCTGGCGAAGCATCCAAAGCTGGTCAGTTATGGGCAGCCGGACGGCAGTTTCAAGCTGGCCGCCGGATGGCTGATCGACCAATGCGGCTGGAAGGGCAGGCGAGTTGGAAATGCGGGCGTTTATGAAAAACAGGCGCTTGTGCTGGTCAACCATGGCGGCGCCAGCGGACGGGAACTGCAGGACCTGGCGAAGGCAATCCAGGCGGATGTGTTGGCCCGGTTCGGAGTCGAGCTTGAACCGGAGCCCGTGATCGTCTAGTTCATTGTGGAACTGCAAGCGGGGTGGCGGCTTCGCAGCCACCCCGCCTGGTGTACCGAATATGCGTCCGCACCTCTACCGGACCTTGCCTCAGTACACCAATCCTCGAATCTCACCAGATCGATCTATTCCGAGACGAAATGACAGACGTAGTCCAGCGTCTGCACTGTTTCGATGTCGAAGCTGGAATTGCCCGGCACGTTAAAGCTTTGTCCGCCTTCGTAGGTTTTCCATTCCTGTTCACCCTTCAGGCGAATCCGGCATTGTCCCGCATTCAGCTCCATGATTTCCGGCGCGCCGGTGTTGAAGGTCAATGACGATGGAAAGATCACGCCGATGGTTTTTTTCGTGCCGTCCGCGAATACGACGGTGTGGGAGACGCATTTGCCGTCGAAGTAGATGTTTGCCTTCTTGACGACGGAAACATTGTCGAATTGAGTTGTCATGGTGTGTTTTCGTTTGTTGAATCGGAATGGATTACTTGTCGCTGTCCTTGCTCAGGCGCGGCAGCGCAACCGACGGATTCGCGGTCAGCAAGCCGGCCTTGCCATAGACGCCGAGCTTTGCGCGGGTGTCGGTAATATCCAGGTTGCGCATGGTCAGTTGGCCGATGCGGTCCTGCGGCGTGAACGCGCCTTCGCCTTTTTCCATCGTCAGGCGTTCCGGCTGGTAGGTCAGGTTGGCCGATTCGGTATTCAGGATCGAGTAATCGTTGCCGCGCCGCAGTTCCAGCGTGACCTCTCCGGTGATCGCACTGGCAACCCAGCGCTGCGCCGCTTCGCGCAGCATGATCGCCTGTGGATCGAACCAGCGGCCCTGGTACAGCAGGCGTCCCAGCTTGCGGCCGTTGTCGCGATACTGCTCGATGGTGTCTTCGTTATGGATGCCGGTGATCAGCCGTTCGTAGGCGATGAACAACAGCGCCAGGCCGGGGGCCTCATAGATGCCGCGGCTCTTTGCTTCGATGATGCGGTTCTCGATCTGGTCGCTCATGCCGAGTCCGTGGCGGCCGCCGATACGGTTCGCTTCCATCATCAGGTCGACCATGTTGGAGAACACGATGCCGTTCAGCGCGACCGGACGCCCTTCCTCGAAGCGGATGCTGACTTCCTCGCGCTTGACCTCGACGTCGTCGCGCCAGAAGGCGACGCCCATGATCGGCTCGACGATCTTCATGCCGCTGTTCAGGTGCTCGAGGTCTTTCGCTTCATGCGTCGCGCCAAGCATGTTGGAGTCGGTCGAGTAAGCTTTCTCGACCGACATCTTGTAGTCGAAGCCGGACTTGATCATGAACTCCGACATTTCCTTGCGGCCGCCGAGCTCCTGGATGAAACGGTCGTCCAGCCAGGGCTTGTAGATGCGTAGTGCAGGATTCACCAGCAGACCGTAGCGATAAAAACGCTCGATGTCGTTGCCTTTGAAGGTGCTGCCGTCGCCCCAGATATCGACCTGGTCTTCCTGCATCGCGGCGACCAGCATCGTGCCGGTGACGGCGCGGCCCAGAGGTGTCGTGTTGAAATAGGTGACGCCGGCGGTGGAAATGTGAAAGGCGCCGCTTTGCAGCGCGGCGATGCCTTCCGCAACCAGTTGCTCGCGGCAGTCGATCAGTCGCGCCTGTTCGGCCCCATACAGCTTCGCCTTCGCCGGGATGGCGTTGTAGTCGGCTTCATCCGGCTGACCCAGATTCGCGGTGTATGCATAGGGAATCGCGCCTTTCTGGCGCATCCAGTGCAGTGCTGCGCTGGTGTCGAGCCCGCCGGAAAAGGCGATGCCCACTTTTTGATTGACGGGAACGGACTGGAGTATGGTTGACATGATTTCTGCTTCGCGTACTGAGGTGGTGAATAGGGAATCGGAAATGAGGAACTGGTCGGGAATCGACAGGGGGAAATGATCAGGTATGCATTGTCACGCCAGCCGTCCGAGCAGCAGGTATTCGAGCAATGCCTTCTGTACATGCAGGCGGTTTTCGGCTTCATCCCACACCACGGACTGCGGCCCGTCGATGACGTCGGCCGCCACTTCCTCACCGCGATGCGCCGGCAGGCAATGCATGAACAGCGCATCCGGCTGCGCACGCTGCATCTTCGCCGAATCGACGATCCAGCCGTCAAACGCACGCAGGCGCGCCGCATTTTCCTCTTCATATCCCATGCTGGTCCAAACGTCCGTGGTGACCAAATGGGCGCCGGCACATGCATCGGACGGATTGGGAAATACGGTGTAGTTCTTGTTCGTCGCCGACACCAGTGCCGGGTCGATGTCGTAGCCGGCCGGTGTCGATACATTCAGATGGAAGCCGAAAACCTCTGCCGCCTGCAGCCATGAATACAGCATGTTGTTGGCATCGCCAATCCAGGCAACGGTTTTGCCGGTAATGGAGCCACGGTGCTCGATGAAGGTAAAGATATCGGCAAGCACCTGGCAGGGGTGGTGCTCGTTGGTCAGGCCGTTGATCACCGGCACGCGCGAATGGGCGGCGAAGCGTTCGATGATTTCCTGCCCGAAGGTGCGGATCATGATGATGTCACACATGCGGGACATGACCTGCGCCGCGTCTTCCACCGGCTCGCCGCGGCCGAGCTGGCTGTCGCGGGTATTCAGATAGATGGCCGCACCGCCCAGCTGGTGCATTCCGGCTTCGAATGACAGCCTCGTGCGCGTTGAATTTTTCTCGAACACCATCACCAGCGTGCGATCCAGCAGCGGATGATGTGTTTCGTAATTCTTGAATTTGCGTTTGATGATTCGGGCGCGTTCGATCACGTACTCGAATTCATCAAGCGTAAAGTCAGAAAACTGCAGGAAGTGTTTGATCGCCATAAATGAAAACGGCGGCCAGGCGCGCCGCCGAAGTGTGTAAGCAAGTTTGTAAGCCGTTCAATTATAAGGGAAATTCTGTCAAAAAGATAACCCGCCGAACCGGTGTCAATAGAGCGTCTGCGACGCTTCATGCACCAGTTGCCGGTACAGGTCATGGCGCATCGATGCGATACGGCCATGTTCCACGGCGGACAATACCGCGCAGGCAGGTTCGTTCAGGTGATGACAGTTGTAGAACTTGCAATTGCCGAGATGCGGTGCAAATTCGGGGAAGGCCCGCTCCAGCATGCCCTCGCTCAAGTGGTACAGGCCGAATTCCTGGAAGCCGGGGGAGTCGATGATGGCAGTGTCCGCCGACGGGCGGTAAAGGCGAGTGAAGGTGGTAGTGTGCTTGCCGGTATCAAGGGCTGCCGAAATTTCGCGTGTGGCGATGTCCGCGTCGGGAACAAGCAGGTTGATCAGCGAGGACTTGCCCATGCCGGATTGGCCGATCAGGATGCTGGACTGGCCGGCGAGCAATGGACCGAGGGTGGCGCATGTCCCGTCCGGGTCGCCTTTGGCCGAGACCTGGTGTACAGGGTAGCCGAGACCGGAATACAGTCCGAGACGTTCGCGGGCCTTTTCCAGCGATGCGGTGACATCGATTTTGTTGAGAATGATGTGTGCACGGATACCGGCCGCATCCGCAGCAACCAGTGAACGGGAAACAAGATCATCGGAAAAGCTGGGCTCGGTCGCGACCACGATGAACAGTTGGGTGACGTTCGCCGCCAGTATCTTGGATTTGTACTGGTCCGACCGGTAGAGCAGGGTGCTGCGTTCCTGGACCGACTCGATGACGCCCTGGTTTGCCGACGTTAGCTTCAGATTGACGATATCGCCAACAGCGACATCGCTTTTCTTGCCACGGGTAACGCACTGCAACTTGGCGGTATTGGTCTGGACTACATAGTGGCGGCCATGGGCGGCAATGACGGTACCGGAAAGCATGCGTCAGGCAGCCGCTTGCTGGCGGATCGCGTCGACCTTTGCCGCGCAGATGAAATCGTTTTCGGAAATTCCTCCGCGCCCGCCATTGACGGAATGGGTATCAAATTTCACTATGCAGCGGTTGTAAGTGACGAGCAATTCGGGATGATGATCTTCCGCATGGATCATGTAGGCGATTGCATTCACAAACGCCAGTGTTTCGTAATAATTTCCAAAGGAAAATGTCTTGGCGATTTTCCCGTCCGTCAGCTTCCATCCCTCCACGGCCTTGAGGTAGGCGCCGATGTCGGCTTCGGTCAGGCCGTCTTCGAGGTGACGGCAGCGCTTCTGCAGGAGTTCATTCGTGGTTACCATGGCATCTCCTTAGCGGCTGGCAAGCAATTGGTTGATCCGGACGCTCGCGGGTGGATGCGAGTCATAAAAAGCGGAATGGAGCGGGTCCGGCGTAAGGGTCGACGCATTGTCCTCGTACAGTTTCACGAGGGCGGACACCAGGTCCTGCGGGTTGGTGTACTGGGCTGCGAACGCATCCGCCTCGAACTCATGCTTGCGCGAGGTGATCGAGGATAGCGGCGAGAACAGGAAAGTGAAGACCGGCAGCGTCAGCATGAACAGAATCAGGGCCATGGCGTCATTCGCCGGCATATGCACCGGATCGACACCCAGTCCGGTGAAGAACCAGGATTGGGTTTTGAGATAGCCGAGCAATGCAAGAAGGCCGAGCGATACGGTGAACATCACGGCGATGCGCTTGATGATGTGCTTGAGCTTGAAATGACCGAGCTCATGCGCCAGCACCGCTTCGATCTCGTTCGGTGCCAGGCGCGACAGCAGCGTATCGAAGAACACGATGCGCTTGGCCGCGCCGAAACCGGAGAAGTACGCATTGCCGTGCGCGCTGCGCTTCGAGCCGTCCATCACGAACAATCCCTGGGAGGCGAATCCGACGCGCTTCATGAGGCCTTCGATCCGCGCGCGCAGGTTCTCGTCCTGCAGCGGCGTGAATTTGTTGAACAGCGGCGCGATCACGGTGGGAAACAGGACGAGCATCAGCAACTGGAAGCCGCTCCAGACCATCCATGTATACAACCACCACAGTGCGCCGGACTTCTCCATCAGGGTCAGGATGATCCAGATCAGCGGCAGGCCGATGGCGGTGCCGAGCAGCGCGCCTTTGACAAGATCGGTCAGGAACAGGCCGAGCGTCATCTTGTTGAAGCCGAACCTTGCCTCGAGCACGAACTGCTTGTAGTAGTCGAAGGGCAGATCGATCAGGCCTGATATCACGGCGAATGCCGCGAGCAGGCCGAGCTGGTACGTCATGCCGGAACCGGCCAGGTTGAAGATCGCAACCGACAGCCACTGCAGGCCGCCAAGCAGCGTGAACCCGATCAGTACCGCTGCATTCACCAGCAGCATGAAAAGGCTGAACTTGGTTTTTGCGACCGTATAGTCCGCGGCTTTCTGGTGCGCATGCAATGGAATCGTTCCGGCAAATTCGGGAGGCACCTGCCCGCGATGCGCCAGCACATGACGGATATGGCGGGAACCCAACCAGAACCGCACGGCCAGCGTGATGGCGAGAAAAGTAACGAACAAAATCGAAAACGCAAGTGAAGACATGCTATGCCTGTGAGAAAATGGCGGCTTACCGAGGAAAACAATTATGTCACAAGCGATTGAATCAGATACCCCCAACCCCGCTACACCGGAAGTAATTCGCCCGAATGAATTCAATCTCGTCTGGGTCGATATGGAAATGACAGGATTGGAGCCGGACACCGACCGCATCATCGAGGTTGCGGTAGTGGTCACTGATTCCCAGCTCAACGTACTTGCAGAAGGCCCTGTTTTTGCTATCCATCAACCGGATGAAATCCTTGATGGCATGGATGCGTGGAACAAGGGAACACACGGACGTTCGGGCCTGATCGAGCGTGTAAAAGCATCCACCGTTTCAGAGGCTGACGCCGAGGCGGAGCTAATCCAGTTCCTGAAAAAATACGTGCCGTCTGGAAAGTCGCCAATGTGCGGCAATTCCATCTGCCAGGACCGTCGTTTCATGGTGCGCGGCATGCCGAAGCTGGAAGCCTTCTTTCACTATCGCAATCTCGACGTGTCAACATTGAAGGAATTGTGCAAACGCTGGAAGCCCGAGGTGGCCAGCGGTTTCAAGAAGCACCAGAAGCATACGGCGCTGGCCGACATCATGGAATCGATTGAAGAACTGCGCTACTACCGCGAACATTTTATCCAGGCTTGATATCAGGCTTTCAAGCCACAGGGTTCAGCGACATCCGACGTCGAACTGAATCGCCGAATCACATTTATTTCTTGCAGTTGCATCATGGCTCCCGCTGACGAACTCTCATTGACCGATACCTCCGCAACCGGCGGCGCGATATCCGAACCGCGCAAGGCGCCGACAGAACTGATCGCACGCGAAGTTGCGCGCCGCCGGACTTTCGGCATCATTTCCCACCCGGATGCCGGTAAAACCACCTTGACCGAGAAGTTGCTGCTGTTTTCAGGCGCGATCCAGCTGGCCGGCACGGTGAAGGCGCGCAAGAGCGGTCGCCATGCGACGTCCGACTGGATGGAAATCGAAAAGCAGCGCGGCATCTCCGTGGCGAGCTCGGTCATGCAGTTCGAGTACCGCGACCATGTCGTCAACCTTCTCGACACGCCGGGACACCAGGACTTTTCCGAAGACACGTATCGCGTGCTGACCGCCGTCGATTCGGCGCTGATGGTGATTGATGCCGCGAAGGGTGTCGAGGAGCAGACCATCAAGCTGCTGAACGTCTGCCGGATGCGTGCGACGCCGATCCTGACGTTCATGAACAAGATGGACCGCGAAACCCGTGATCCGCTTGAACTGCTCGATGAGGTCGAATCGGTGCTGAAGATCCAGTGCGCCCCGGTCACCTGGCCGATCGGCATGGGCAAGAATTTCCGCGGTGTCTATCATCTCCTGCGTGACGAAATCCTGCTGTTCAAGGCCGGTGAAGAGCGTGCCGACCAGGAGTTCGAAGTCATCAAGGGCATCGATAACCCACGCCTGACGGCGATGTTCCCGCTTGAAATCGAGCAACTGAAGATGGAAGTCGAACTGGTGCATGGCGCCTCGCATCCTTTCGACCTGGAGGCTTTTCTTGCCGGTACGCAGACGCCGGTGTTCTTCGGTTCCGCGATCAACAATTTCGGCGTGCGCGAAATCCTCAATGCGTTGCTCGACTGGGCGCCGGCCCCGCGTCATCGCGATGCCACGGTCAGGTCGGTAGAGCCGACCGAAGCGCCGTTCTCGGGTTTCGTGTTCAAGATCCAGGCCAATATGGACCCGGCGCACCGGGATCGCATCGCGTTCCTGCGCGTTTGTTCGGGTCGGTTCGAGCGCGGCATGAAGATCAAGCATCTGCGCCTGAATCGGGAAATCAAGGTGTCGAGCGTCGTCACCTTCATGGCATCCAGCCGCGAACAGGTCGAGGAGGCGTATGCCGGCGACATCATCGGATTGCCGAACCACGGCAACATGCAGATCGGCGACAGCTTCTCCGAAGGCGAACTGCTGCAGTTCACCGGCATTCCCTACTTCGCGCCTGATTTCTTCCGCTCCGTACGGATTCGCAATCCGCTGAAGATCAAGCAGTTGCACAAAGGCTTGCAACAGCTGGGAGAGGAAGGCGCGGTGCAGGTATTCAAGCCGGTCCACAGCGGCGACCTGGTGCTTGGCGCCGTCGGCGTGCTGCAGTTTGAAGTCGTCGCCAGCCGATTAATGAATGAGTATGGCGTCGATGCAGTATTCGAGGGGACCAGCATCAGCAGTGCCCGCTGGATTTCCTGCGATGACAAGAAAACGCTTGCCGATTTTGAAAAATCCTCAGCGGGCAGCAATATTGCCTATGATGCCGCCGGCAATATGGCGTATCTCGCGACCTCCGGCGTGAATTTGAAGCTTACCCAGGAACGGTGGCCGAAACTGGTGTTCCATGCGACACGGGAGCATGCGGCGAAGCTGGATTGATGTTGCGAAAAAAAGGACCCGTCCAGGGTCCTTTCAATATGATCAACGCTTTCTGTCGTCGCGTGTTTCGATAGTGATGCATCATCGCAGCGCGGCATCGACAAACGGTGTTCTGGCCATTGGCATTTGATGTAGATCAAACGCCAACAGGTGCCGCACCCTATACTCACGCAACAGTTTTTATCCCGGCTTTTCTTCCTTCGGCTCCGCCGTTCCCACAGAGGTTTTTGGCGTGGACCAACCTGGCGTATCCGCATTTCACGCATTCAAGGAGTAACGATGTTGACAGCAACTTATTCCCTGATCGCCATTTCAAATGAACAAAGCGCCATCCAGCGCATTCTCCGCAAAGTCCAGCAAAGCCTCCAGTCTCTTCGCAAGAATTTGCAGCAGATCGACCTGCCCGCATTGAACGCAATCTTCGAGCAAGTGACGCATTTCGATATGCTGTGCCATGCGCGCAAGGTGGAGCGATACCTCGTTCCGGCAATCAAGGCGGTAACGCATGCCGCCGACGACCTGCTTGCCGAACTGGACCTGTTGAGCAGTTCCGCATCAATGCTGTTGCGCTCCGCCGGCGATGCGGTCGGACGCCGGGTCGCCGATCGCGAACAACTGATGGAAACACACAGCTCCCTTGAACAGTATTGCCACAAAATGAGCATAAGGCTGGCCAGGGAGGAAAGCGAGCTGTTCCCGCTTGCGCAACGTGTACTTTCGGTCGAAGAGTGGTTTGCGGTTGCCGAAAATTTCCTTTCCGACGATGAGCGGACATTGACGCGACGCCGTCGAGCGCCGCATTACGTGGTGACGCAAGCTTCGCCCAACCGCTTCGGCATACGCTGAGCCCTGCCTGCATCCAGATGCACTTGTCTTGATACTGACGATCTTGCAACGCGAACGATGCATGCAGCGAAGGGGTCGGCGCAAGCCCCTTGCATAGTGTCTTGTTTCTTGGCATGGTGTGGCCCATGAAAAACCTCAGGCCACGCATGCCCAAGATCCTCAAGTTCACCCGATTTTCCCTGCCGGACTTTATCGTGGCGGCTGCCCCAACGGCGTTCGCGATTGTTGCGTTATGCCTGCTTGCCTATTGGCTGGTCGATCCGTCTCCTCCTTCGCGCGTGACCATGTCAACCGGGCAGGAGAACGGCGCCTATGAGGCATTCGGCAAGCGATATGCTGACGCATTGTCAAAGTTCGGCATTACGGTATCACTGCAGCCATCGTTGGGTTCCCATGAAAACCTGCAGCGCCTGAAAGACCCGGACTCCAACATTGACATTGCGTTCGTGCAGAGCGGTTCGACCGAGCATGCGGAGGCCGAACGCACCGGCCTGGTGTCGCTGGGCAGCCTGTTCACCGAACCGATCTGGCTGTTTTATCGCGGGAAAAAAGACCTGGCGGAACTGAAGCAATTCAAAGGCTTGAAAATCAATGTGGGGCCGGAAGGCACCGGCGTGCCGGGTTTGTTCAAAAACCTGCTGGCGGTGAATGGCCTCGAGCCGAAAGACCTGACGCTTGGTGCGCTTGAGAACACCCCGGCGACGGTCGAACTCCTGGAAGGACGGATCGACGCCCTGGTATTCAGCTCTGCGCCCGATGCGGTGCTGATCCAGATGCTGTTGCAGACGCCAGGAATCCGGTTGTTCGACTTTGCACAGGCGGAAGCCTACACCCGCCGCTTTCCGTTTCTTTCGCACGTCGTGCTGCCGCGCGGGATCGTCGATCTCGGCCGCGACATGCCGCCACGCGACTATCGGCTGATCGCGCCGACGGCGACGCTGGTGGCCCGGGAAGATCTGCATCCGTCGCTGATCGATCTCTTCGTGCAGTCTGCGTCGCGAATCCATGGCGGCGGGAGCTGGTTCAGTCGCAAGAACGAATTTCCGAACGCCGATTACACCGAGATACCGGTATCGCCGGTTGCGCAGAAATTCTACAAGGACGGTCCGCCGTTCCTGCAGCGTTACCTGCCATTCTGGCTTGCCAATTTCTTCGACCGCATGTGGGTGCTGGTCGTGGCCTTCGGCGCGCTGATCCTGCCGCTGTCGCGCATCGTGCCTCCGCTTTACGTCTGGAAGGTGCGTTCAAGGGTGTACCGGTGGTACGGCCAGCTGCGGGCGGTCGAGCAGTCCATTGAGGACGTGCCTGCCGGGAAGAAGTCACAGGTCTATCCGGAACAGCTTGCGCGGCTGAACGACATCGAAGAGCGCGTGAACCGTATCTCGATCCCGCTATCGTTCGCCGAAGAACTGTATGGGCTGCGCAGCCATATCAACTTTGTTCGCAAGCGGATCCTGTGGCTGATGAAATCGGAAGCGGCCTGATCCGGTTTTCAGGCGCCCGTCCACGGTAATCCGGCCTTGCACCATCCGCCGACGGTTTTCCGGTGACCTTCACTATCCTTGTCGCCCTCGAATCCCTCCAGGATGTCGAAGCAGTGGGCGTAGCCATGTTCGGTGGCGAGCTTCGCGGCATGGCGGGAACGGACACCGGAACGGCACAGGAACAACAACACCTGGTCTTTGGTCGCCGCCTGCGCCAGTTGCGGCAGGAAGTCAGGATTAGGTTTGCCCCCCGGGTACAGGTTCCACTGGACCGCGACATGCTGGGTTTCCGGCACCGCCACGCGACCGACCCAGTCACGCTCGGCGTCCGTACGGACATCGACGATCATCACGTCAGGCTGCTGCTGTAGTAGCAGATAAGCTTCCTTGGGTGTAACAGCGCCTGCATATGGGGTTTGGCCGGCTTGTCCGCGTTGGCGGGCAACAGCAAGAATGTCGGAAGGTGTCATCGTGAATGTAATCAGGAAATGTTCTAAAAACCAGATTGCACACAAATGGTGCAAAAAATAGGTTTGCAAGGAGTGGGCGCACTAAGTAAGTGCATAACTTGTTATTTGCACCTAAATGGTGAGATTCGAGCGAATGCCGAAATTGCTCAAAAGATTTTAATTGCACACTATTGTCGCTATCTTGGCTGCATTATGGCGGTGCACCCGATTTGTCCAAACGCAAGGCAATGGCATGGAATCTGCTATCATCTGCCGCTGAGTTCTGACCGCAACCTCGCCGGTGCCGCGAACTGTACAACATACTACGTGCCCGGCGCGCTCACAACCGATTCGCAATATCAGGCATCACATCAACGTACTACATCACTTTGCAAATTTTTAGGAGATTCGCATGGCAAAGACGGCCGCAGAGGTCTTGAAGATGGCGAAAGAAAACGAAGTCAAATTCGTTGATTTTCGCTTTGCTGACACCCGGGGCAAGGAGCAGCACGTAACCGTTCCTGTTTCTCAGTTCGGCATGGACAAGTTCGATTCCGGCCATGCTTTCGACGGCTCGTCGATCGCCGGCTGGAAGGGTATCGAAGCATCCGACATGCTGCTGATGCCTGACCCGAGCACGGCCAACATCGATCCCTTCATGGAAGAGACCACGATGTTCATGCAGTGCGACGTCATCGAACCTTCCGACGGCAAGGGCTATGACCGCGACCCGCGCTCCATCGCCAAGCGCGCTGAAGCCTACCTGAAGTCCTCCGGCCTGGGCGACACCGCCTACTTCGGCCCGGAACCTGAATTCTTCATCTTCGACAGCGTGCGCTGGAAGATCGACATGTCCGGCTGCTTCGTGAAGATCGATTCCGAAGAAGCGTCCTGGACCACCGGCGAAAAGCTGGAAGGCGGCAACACCGGCCACCGTCCGACGGTCAAGGGCGGCTACTTCCCGGTTCCTCCGGTCGACAGCTTCCAGGACATGCGTTCGGAAATGTCCCTGATCCTCGAAGCCATGGGTATCCCGGTCGAAGTGCATCACCACGAAGTCGCGGGCGCCGGCCAGAATGAGCTGGGCACCAAGTTCTCGACCCTGGTCGAGCGCGCCGACTGGACGCAGAACATGAAGTACGTGATCTGGAATGTCGCGCACACCTACGGCAAAACCGCGACTTTCATGCCGAAGCCAATCGTCGGCGACAACGGTTCCGGCATGCACGTGCACCAGTCGGTCTGGAAAGACGGCCAGAACCTGTTCGCAGGCGACGGCTACGCCGGCCTGTCCGAATTCGCGCTGTTCTACATCGGCGGCATCATCAAGCACGCGCGCGCGCTGAATGCGATCACCAACCCGGGCACCAACTCGTACAAGCGTCTGGTTCCGGGCTTCGAAGCGCCGGTCAAACTGGCTTATTCGGCACGTAACCGCTCCGCATCGATCCGTATTCCGCACGTTGCCAATCCGAAGGGCCGCCGTGTCGAAGCACGCTTCCCGGATCCGCTGATGAATCCGTACCTCGGTTTCGCAGCGCTGCTGATGGCCGGCCTGGACGGTGTCCAGAACAAGATCCATCCAGGCGAAGCAGCGTCGAAAGACCTGTACCACCTGCCGCCGGAAGAAGATGCGAAGATCCCGACCGTTTGCTCGTCGCTCGACCAGGCGCTGGAGTACCTCGACAAGGATCGCGAATTCCTGACACGCGGCGGTGTGTTCAGCGACACCATGATCGACGCCTATATCGAACTGAAGATGCAGGAAGTGCAACGCTTCCGCATGACAACGCATCCTATTGAATTCGATATGTATTACTCGCTGTAATCCAAAAACGGATCTGGCGTGATTTAGAAGCGGGAAGGCGAAGAGCCTTCCCGCTTTTTCGTTGGAAAGACATAGCCTGTCGGCATAAGGCCTCAAAAAACTGTTGCCTTGGAAGACATTCCTGTGTTCATTGTTTGTATTGCCCGGCCAGTTGTCCTAAACTGATAGGCGTCAAACCAGTTTCCTTGAAGAAAGATTATGAAATCACAACTCTTTGCGATGTTTGCGCTCGCGGCGGCAATGGGCAGCGCGCACGCCCAAACGGATGTGTTCCTGTGCGTCGACGGCACCGGAAAGAAGGAGTACAAGAATACTGGCGAAACCAAAGGCTGCAAGAGGATCGACCTTCCCAGCCTGACAATGGTCCCGGCGCCGCCCCCGTCCAAGAAGGCCGTCGTGCAGACCGCTGCCGTCAAGACCACATCGGCGTCGACGCCTTCCGATTTTCCGAAAGTGGACTCCGATACCCAAAAGGCGCGCGACAGCGACCGCAAGCAGATCCTGATGGATGAAGTGCGGACAGAGGAACAGAAGCTTGCAAACCTGAAAAAGGAATTCAACAACGGCGAGCCAGAGCGTCGTGGCGACGAACGCAACTACGCAAAATACCAGGAGCGCGTCGGCATGATGAAAGACGATATCGGACGTACCGAAAAAAATATCGAGGCGCTGAAACGGGAGCTGGCCAACATCAAGTAAAGTGGTACAACGCTTGCTTAAACAAGGCCGCGTCATGCGGCCTTTACTTTTTCCGAACCCGTGAAAACAACTCTCCCTTCGCTCGACGGCCTCGACCTGCTTTCATCGGCCGTCATCATTCTCGATGCAGCCAGCCGCGTCACCTATGCCAACGCCGCCGCCGAACATCTGCTCGAAACATCTTTTAAAGCGCTTGTCAGGCGCAAGCTCGATGAGTTGTTCCTGAACGGCGAGAACCTGGCGGAAGTGTTCAATGAAGCGGTGCGCCATGAATTCGCCGACAAGCGTCTTGACCTCACGCTCGAACGTGCCGGCCGCGAGCCCCTGCAGGTGCATGTCGTGGTCACGGCACTCGACAGCAGGGAAACGCCGGTACTCATCGAGCTGCGCGAAAACGTGCAGCAGCTCAAGCTGGATCGCGAAGAACGCCTTCTCGACCAGAGCCAGGCAAACAAGGAACTGATCCGTAATCTCGCGCATGAAATCAAGAATCCGCTCGGCGGCATACGCGGGGCGGCGCAGTTGCTGGAACTGGAGCTGCCGGAGCGTCATCTGAAGGAGCTGCGCGAATACACACAAGTCATCATCAAGGAAGCGGATCGCCTGCAAACCCTGGTGGATCGCCTGCTTGCGCCGCACCGTCGGCCGCATATCGTCGGCGACGTCAACATTCACGAGGTATGCGAACGGGTGCGCAGCCTGATGGTTGCCGAATTCCCCAATGGTCTGACGATCAAGCGCGATTACGATTTGTCGGTGCCGGAATTCCGGGGCGACAAGGAACAGCTGATCCAGGCAGTGCTCAACATTGCGCACAATGCCGCGCAGGCGCTGTCCGAACGCATCGAGCATGGCGACGCAATGCTCACGCTGCGCACGCGTATTGCAAGACAGGTGACGCTCGCAAAAGTGC
Source organism: Noviherbaspirillum sp. (assembly GCF_036846085.1). NCBI lineage: Bacteria > Pseudomonadati > Pseudomonadota > Betaproteobacteria > Burkholderiales > Oxalobacteraceae > Noviherbaspirillum > Noviherbaspirillum sp. The sequence goes on from NZ_DAIUCO010000016.1 coordinate 30,646, forward strand.
GTTACAGGCTGGCATTAGACTTGCATATCATCGATAACGGACCGGGCATCCCGGCCGAGATTCAAGACCGCATTTTCTATCCGCTCGTATCGGGGCGCGACGGCGGAAGCGGACTCGGGCTGACGCTTGCGCAAACCTTCGTGCAACAGCACATGGGTGTGATCGAATGCGAGAGCCGTCCGGGATGCACCGACTTCAGGATATTGATTCCGCTGCCTTGAACAACGAGGCGGTAACCATCGGAGCGAACGAGTACATACATGAAACCAATCTGGATTGTTGACGACGATGAATCGATTCGCTGGGTACTCGAAAAAGCGCTGGCCCGCGAAAACCTCGCGACCAAGAGCTTCTCGAATGCACGCGATGCGATAGACGCGCTCCAAAATAGTACGCCGCAGGTGCTGGTCTCCGATATCCGCATGCCCGGTGAATCGGGCCTCGAACTGCTGCAGGCGGTAAAGGCGAAACATCCGGGCCTGCCGGTCATCATCATCACCGCGTTTTCCGATCTCGACTCCGCCGTGGCGGCCTTCCAGGGCGGCGCATTCGAATATCTTGCCAAGCCCTTCGACGTCGACAAGGCGGTGGAACTTATCCGCCGCGCGCTTGAGGAAAGCCTGCGCGAGGCGGACGTCGAGCAAGTATCCGCAGAAACGCCGGAGATACTGGGGCAGGCGCCTGCGATGCAGGACGTGTTCCGTGCGATCGGCCGCCTTTCCCAATCGAATGTGACCGTTCTCATCACCGGTGAATCCGGCAGCGGCAAGGAACTGGTTGCGCGCGCGCTGCACAAGCATAGTCCGCGTGCCACGCAGCCCTACATCGCATTGAATACCGCCGCGATACCGAAGGATTTGCTGGAATCCGAACTGTTCGGCCATGAGCGCGGCGCATTCACCGGCGCACAGGCCACGCGACGCGGCCGCTTCGAGCAGGCGGAAAACGGCACGCTGTTCCTCGACGAGATCGGCGACATGCCGTTCGATCTTCAGACCCGCCTGCTGCGGGTGCTGTCCGACGGCCATTTCTATCGGGTCGGCGGCCATCAACCGCTGAAAGCGAATGTGCGCGTCATCGCCGCCACCCACCAGAACCTGGAGCATCGCGTACGGGAAGGCTTGTTCCGTGAAGACTTGTACCACCGGCTGAATGTGATCCGGCTGCGGCTGCCGAGCCTGCGCGCACGGCGCGAAGATATTCCGCTGCTCACGCGCCACTTCCTGGCGCAGAGCGCCAAGCAGCTCGGCGTGGAAGCCAAGCGCATGTCCGATGCGGCGATGCAGTTCCTCTCCAGCCTGGATTTGCCGGGCAATGTGCGGCAGCTTGAAAACCTGTGCAACTGGATCACCGTCATGGCGCCCGGTCAGACAGTGGAAGTGAAGGACCTGCCGCAGGATCTGACGCATGGCAAGGAAAGCATGACCTCGATGTCCGCATCGGCGGGCGCTGCGCAGACGACATCGTTTTCGGCCATGCCGGAATCGCCGTCGATGGCAGGGCCGGCAAGCGGCATGCTGCCGGCGTCACCGGTTCCGGCTTCGGGCATGAACGGCAGCGGCGAGCACAAGCCGAGCTGGATCAGCCTTCTCGAATCGGAGGCGGCACAGCTGCTGTCGGCCGGCCAGCCGGAAGTGATGGACGCACTCGGACGCCAGTTCGAATCCGCCCTGATCAAGACGGCGCTCAAGCACACCCATGGCCGCAAGAACGATGCAGCCGTCCGCCTCGGTATCGGTCGCAACACGATCACCCGGAAAATCCATGAACTCGGCATTGATGGCGCCAGCGACGATGCATGAAGGTGATGCCGGCCTTCTCCTGTCGTTAATCACCTTGGTCACCTAAACCGAGCCCCGCCCCTGATCACCGCCCGTCCGGATGCATTCCGGACGGGCGGTTTTGCTTTCCGTCTCCTGCCGGACATAAAGTTTTACCCAACGCAATGTGGCCGTCGTTCAGGCGCATACGATCTGAAGAACGGATTTCATCGCCTGTGTACCGACAAACCACCAATGAGGTCAAGACTTGCATGAACGCTCGTCCCGCTTGAAACATCCTGTGAACTATCTGCACATCGGTATCGCGATTGCCTTGACGCTTCTCCTGACATTGCTTGCGGCGAACCTCACGGAAGGCGAAAAGCATATCGAAAGCGAGGTAACCAGCCTTTACACCGTGCGCGATCCGCAATATCTGCGCTCGATGGGGGTGCTGCTCGGGCCGACGATCATCGAGGGAAACCATGTTGAGCATCTCGAGAATGGGGACCGGATATTTCCGGCCATGCTCGACGCCATTCGCTCCGCCCGAAAAACGATCACGTTCGAGACCTACATCTACTGGTCGGGCAAGATCGGCCAGACATTTGCCGACGCCTTGCAGGAGCGGGCGAGAGCGGGTGTGAAGGTGCATGTGCTGCTTGACTGGGTCGGCAGCGCGAAAGTCGACCAGGCATTGATCGATTCGCTGAAGAGCGCCGGCGTCGAAGTCGAGCGGTACCACAAGCCGTCATGGACGCACCTGACCCGCATGAACAATCGCACGCATCGCAAACTTCTGGTTATCGACGGGCAGGTGGGGTTCACCGGCGGCGTGGGCATCGCGGATCAGTGGACCGGCAATGCGCAGGACAGCGCGCACTGGCGCGACTCGCATTTCCGGATCGAAGGTCCCGCCGCCCTCCAGCTTCAGGCGGTGTTCATGGACAACTGGATGAAGGCGACCGGCAGGGTGGTGCACTCCGCCGATTATTTCCCGAGAACCCCTGATGGCGGCAAGATGCCGGCACAGATGTTCAGCAGCTCCCCGACCGGCGGCAGCGAGAGCATGCACCTCATGTATCTGTTGTCGATCGCCTCGGCAGGGCAAAGCATATTGCTGTCGAATTCCTATTTTGTGCCGGACGAGTTGGCGATCAGGGCGCTGACGGCTGCGGCAAGGCGCGGCGTCAAAGTGAAGGTCATCCTGCCCGGCGAGCATATCGATACGGCGGTGGTGCGGCGCGCATCCCGTGCGCGCTGGGGCGAATTGCTGGAAGCCGGCGTCGAGATCCACGAATACCAGCACACCATGTTTCACTGCAAGATCATGATCGTCGACGGATTCCTCGTATCGACCGGATCTACGAATTTCGACAACCGCTCCTTCCGCCTGAACGATGAGGCAAACCTGAATATCTACGACAATGGCTTCGCGGAAGAGATGACGCGCGTTTTCGAAAATGATCTGGCCCGCAGCAAACGTATTACCCTGGAGATGTGGCGGGCTCGGCCATGGACGGAAAAACTTCTCGAACGGTCCATGTCGCTGATCGGGCATCAGCTTTAGCAGGAAATCGGGACGCCGGACAGCGGGTCAGGTCAGGTATTGCGCCGCGGATAACCTTCGGCAGTGATCCGGACCCATACTTTTTCCTTTTCCTCGTCGGTCATGAACACCCAGTTGGCGACCTCGTCGACGGTGCGTCCGCACCCGCGGCAAACGTCATCGAAGGTGGTGGAGCAGACGGCGACGCAGGGTGTGTCGGGGCGGGATGCTTCGGATTTTTGCATAATGGGGCCTTAAAACGACCATGATAGGGGAAAACGATGTATCGGCTCTACTACAATCCTGGCAGTGCGAACCTCGCGCCACACATGTTGCTGAAAGAACTAGGCGTTCCCCATGAACTGGTGCTCGTCGATCAGCCCGGCGGCGGGCATCTGCGGCCTGAATATCTGAAGCTGAACCCGAATGGCCGCATACCGACACTTATCGATGGCGACCTGGTGTTGTACGAAACAGCCGCCATCTGCCTCCACCTGGTCGACCGCCATCCCGGGGCGGGCTTCGCACCGGCGGTCGGCACTAATGAACGGGCGGAATTCTATAAATGGCTGTTCTACCTGGCCAACACTTTGCACGCCGAACTGATCACCTATTTCTATCCGCACCGGCTCACCGACGATGCTGCGGCGACTGCGCAGGTAAAGACGCATGCGGAAGCGCGGGTGGGCGCGATGCTTGATTTGATCGAAGAGCATCTGGCGAAGCGGGGCGGCGGCTATCTGCTTGGCGAACGCTTCAGCGCGGCTGATCCGTACCTGTTTATGTTGTCGCGCTGGACCCGCATGATGGACAACCCGGCGCGCAACCGGCCGCGTTTGTCGCGGTTCCAGCAGACGATGCTGGCGCGGCCTGCGGTGAAGGCGGCGTTCGATGCGGAGGGGTTGGGGGAGCCGTTTGTCTGAGCGGGGTGTTGTTCTTGGTTTGGTCGCTGTTTTGGCGGCAATTGCTGATCTTGGTTTAGTCGCTGTTTTGGCGGCGATTGCTGATACAGGCTGACTTGTCGTTGCCATCCAGCGGGTTCCCTCCCCCTTCTAGGGGGAGGGCTAGGGTGGGGGTGGTGAGGTCGAGCAAACGCATGTGCGAGTTCGACCTCACTACCCTACGCGGGCCGCCCCATCCCAACCAAGAGGATTGCGCTTACACGCAATCCGTTCCGCAGGCAAACGGCATGCCGTTCGAAACCCCTGCTACACCCCCCTGAAAGGGGGAAGGAGCATTGCGGTTGTGAGTCATGTATAGGTTGACCTTCCAACCGCCACATTCACCCCTTCAACTTCCTCCACAACGTCGTGCGGCTGATTCCGAGATGTTTCGCAGCCGCTTCCCGGTTTCCGTTGAATCGCGCAAGCACCTCTTCAATATCCTGCGGCGCTTCTACCGCCCTCGGCTGTGCCGCAACCTTAAGCTTCCCACCAAGTTCCGGCGCAATCCGCTCAATGAATGCCGGTGTCAGCGCCTGCAAGGGCTCCGCTGCCAGAAACAGTGCCGCCCGTTCCATCAGGTTCCGCAACTCCCGTACATTTCCCGGCCATGCGTACGAAGCCAGTAGCGGGGCGCACGCAAGGATTTCCGCATGCAAATTGGCGTGCGGCCGCGCACCGAGCGCCGCCAGCGCATTCTTCAGGCTCCACTCGGCCAAGGTTGCAAGATCCTCGCTGCGCTCCCGCAGCGGAGGCAGCGTGACGCGCAGCACCGCAAGGCGGTAAAACAGGTCGCGGCGGAAGCGGCCGTCGCGTACCCGTTCATCGAGATCGCAATGGGTGGCGCTAATGATGCGCGCATGCACCGGAATGGGGCGCGTGCCGCCGACGCGCACCACTTCGCGCTCTTCCAGCACCCGCAGCAAGCGGGTCTGCAAGGCCAAGGGCATTTCTCCGATCTCGTCGAGAAACAGGGTGCCGCGATGGGCCGCTTCAAACAGCCCGGCATGGCCGCCCCGGCGGGAGCCGGTAAACGCGCCTTCCTCGTAGCCGAACAATTCCGACTCCAGCAGCGATTCGGCTACCGCGCCGCAATTGATCGCCACGAAGGGTTGGCGCGCGCGGGCGCTTTCTCGGTGAATCGCCTGGGCCGCGAGTTCCTTGCCGGTGCCGGTCTCGCCCTGGATCAGCACGCTGGCCGGCGACTTGGCGAACAAGGTGATCGACTGCCGTACCGCTTCCATCGCCGGGGATTCGCCGCGCAGGTCGTTCAGCCCGTGCTTGGCGCGCAATGTATCGCCGGCCCGCGGCCGCCCCGAGCCGGTTTCCAGGCGGGTGAAGCGGGCGATCTCCAGCGCATCGTCGAAGGCCTGGCGTATCGATGCGGCGGAATAGACGAATACGCCTGCCAGTCCCGCTTCCTCCGCAAGATCGGTCACGAGACCAGCGCCGACCACCACCTTGATGCCGGCCGCCTTGAGTTCGTTGATCTGGGCACGTGCATCCTCTTCGGTGACGTAGGTCCGCTGCACTGTCTTGAGTCCGAAGGCGGCCTGGAACTCGACCAGTTCCGGCATGGTTTCCTGGTAGCTTACCAGGCCGATTTCCGGGCTGATCTTGCGGGCGCGGGCAAGCGCCTGCATGACGTCGAAACCGCTTGCCTTGGCAATCACCACCGGCAGCGACAGGCGGCTCTTCAGATATGCCGCGTTCGATCCGGCGGCGATGACCGCATCACAATGCTCCGTGGCAAGCCGCTCCCGGATGTTGCGCACCGCTTCCTCGAAGCCGAGATGGATAGGCTCGATCAGCGCCCGGTCATCGAATTCCAGCGTGATGTCGCGGAAAAGGTCCGACAAGCGGGAAATGGAGACTGTCCAGAAAATCGGCTTGTCGACAGGATCGGTATGGGGAAGGGAAGGACGACGCATGTTTCAAATGGCGTTTCATAGACGTTTCAGAAAATGAAATGTAACACAGCATGAAACGTCAATTGGTTCTACTTCACGTCCGTAATGCAGGGGCAATCGAAAGTGGTTGCATAAGTCTTTGAATCTAAAAAGATTATATTGCCGAGGCAAAGTCGTTAGAAACTGCTTCCGGAATGGCACGCCGATTGCAATAGGGAATCCGTCCGAAACACTGAAACACTCGCCTTCAAGGAAACACTATGCCCCTCCCATCCGCTGGCGCCGCATTCCGGCAAGCCGTCAAGGAAGAATCCCCACTGCAGGTTGTCGGCGCCATCAACGCCAATCATGCCTTGCTCGCCAAACGCGCCGGCTTCAAGGCGATTTATCTTTCCGGCGGCGGCGTGGCTGCCGGATCGCTGGGCCTGCCGGACCTGGGAATTTCCAACCTGGACGACGTGCTCACCGACGTACGCCGCATCACCGATGTCTGCGACCTGCCGCTGCTGGTGGATGTGGACACCGGGTTCGGTTCATCCGCCTTCAATGTCGCCCGCACCGTGAAATCCATGATCAAGTTCGGTGCCGCCGCAATGCACATCGAAGACCAGGTCGGCGCCAAGCGCTGCGGCCACCGGCCCAACAAGGAAATCGTCAGCAAGCAGGAAATGGTCGACCGCATCAAGGCGGCGGTCGATGCCCGCACCGATGAGGATTTCGTCATCATGGCGCGCACCGATGCGCTCGCGGTGGAAGGCATCGACGCCGCGCTGGACCGGGCGATCGCCTGCGTGGAGGCTGGCGCCGACATGGTGTTCCCGGAAGCGATCACGCAACTGGACATGTACAAGACTTTCGCCGACGCGGTGAAGGTGCCGGTGCTGGCCAACATCACCGAATTCGGCGCCACGCCGCTCTAC